>CALBEG010000204.1 GCA_937927455.1 uncultured Elioraea sp.
TCGGCTGCGACGCGGCACAGGGTTTCCTGTTCGCTCGCCCGATGCCGGTCGCGGAGGCGATGGCGTGGCTTGCGGCCCGTTCCGCGCCGGCGGCTGCTCTCGCCGCTCAGCCAAGCCCCGGCGGGTGAGACACCCAGACACCCCCTGCGCGCATCTTCTGCTGCGCACCGGCGACCAGCGCGCGCAGAAAGCCGGGCACGCATGACCCTTCGTCCGTTTTCCCGACGTCTTCGCCAAAGTCGGTTGAATAGCAGGCAACCCCAACCTGCAGCGTTTCCAGCCTGATCCGCTGCGGGTCGAAAAAGCCACCATTCGCGCTCATGGAGCTGCGCGGAACCTGAACGATGGCCAGGGGGGGCATCAGAAGGGCATGAGGGGAGGCGTGGCCGGGTCTCGCCGCGCAGGGTGTAGCCCAGCTCTCTGCATGCAACGACCGGCCGGGGTGCTCGGTGCCCTCACGCTTCGTCCGAAAAACCCGCCATCGCTCTCACTTCAGCCGGGCTTCGTCCCGCCGCGCGCAGTTCGCGCAGGCTGAGCGCGCGGTCGCGTTTGGCGAGCCGCCTGCCGTCCGGGCCGGTGAGGAGCGGGTGGTGTCGCCAGCGCGGCACTGGCCAGCCTAAGAGCGCCTGCAGAAGCCGGTGAAGGTGGATCGCCGGCTTGAGGTCGACCCCGCGCGTGACCAGGGTCACGCCCTGCACCGCATCGTCGTGGGTCACGCAGAGATGGTAGGAGGCAGGCGTGTCTTTGCGCGCCAGTACCACGTCTCCAAAAAGGGGGGCGGGGTTGATGGCGAAGGGTGGCTCTCCCTCCTCCTCGGCGAACACGGGGGAGGGAATGGCGGCGATGGCACGCGCGATGTCCAGCCTGAGAGCGTAGGGCTCGCCGGCGGCAATCCGCCGTGCCCGCGTCTCCTCGTCTAGCCCGCGGCACGTGCCGGGATAGAGCGGTCCGTCGATACCATGCGGGGCGTTGCCGATCGCCGCCACTTCGCGCGCGATCTCGGCCCGCGTGCAGAAGCACGGGTAGAGCAGGCCGCGCGCGGCGAGGTGATCAAGCAACACGCGGTATTCCTCGAAGTGCTCGGACTGCACGCGCACCGCTCCGTCCCAGTCGATGCCGAGCCAAGCCAGGTCATCGAGGATCGCTTCCGCGTATTCCGGGCGGCAGCGCGTGCGGTCGATATCCTCAAGGCGGAGGAGGAAACGGCCGCCCCCTGCGCGTGCGATGCGCCAGGCAAAAAGAGCGCTCATCGCATGCCCGAGGTGGAGAAATCCGGTGGGAGAGGGGGCGAAGCGGGTGACGACGGTGGACCGGGTCATCGTGCCCCGTTATGCGCTCTGGCGCGATGCATGACGACCTCCCCCTCCTCGATGGGCCTCGGGCCGCGCCGCACGGCGGCGGTCGCCCGGCCTTGCTCGTCGTGCTCTGCCATGGGGTGGGGGCGAATGGGCGAGATCTCGCTGCCTTGGTGGAAGAACTCGCGCCCGACTTGCCTGAGGCGGCTTTCGCCTGCCCGAATGCGCCTGAACCCTACGCTTTCGCCCCCTCCGGCCGGCAGTGGTTCCCTTTGCTCGACCTCTCGGCGGAGGCGCTGGCTGCCGGAGTGCGTCGCGCCGCGCCGTCGCTTTCCCGCTTCGTCAGTGCCGAGGCGGCGCGACTTGGGCTGCCGATGGAGCGCGTGGTGCTGGGAGGCTTCAGCCAGGGGGGCATGACGGCGCTCTACACGGGGCTTGGCATGCCTTCGCCGCCGGCCGCGATCGCCGCCTTCTCGGGGGCACTGCCCCTTCTCCCCAGCCCTTGCGCCCGCATCCCCGTCTTGCTCGTGCACGGCGAGGACGACCCGGTCGTGCCCGCCGCCCTCACCCGCCAAGCCGAGGAGGTGCTGCAGCGCGCCGAGGTCCCCGTCACCGGTCTCTACCGCCCCGGCCTCGGCCACGGAATCGACGCGGCGGGGCTGGCCGCGCTCGTCGCACTTTGCCGGCCCTTTACTCGCCTGTCGCGCGCATGAAGCTTGCGTGACGAAGGCGCGGCTTGCTGGACAGAGCCGCGCCTTCTGTGCATAACCCGTGAAGTCCACAGGCTGTGCCACATCATCTGGTGGTGGGCCGGCTGTCGTCCCGCATAAGTCTGGCGTCGGCTGGGCTAGGGGGCGGCGATGAGGCCGCTCGCATCCGGATCGGTGTCAGGGGTGTGGCGCGGCAGCGACGGGAGATCGGCGCGTGCCGGATGGCGGTAGTCACTATCCCGCTCTCGTGTTGAACGCGGACTTCCGCCCCCTCTCGTATTTCCCCCTCTCTGTTTGGTCTTGGCAAGACGCCGTCAAGGCGGTGTTTATGGACCGCGTCTCGGTTCTCTCCGAATACGACACCGAGGTGCGCAGCCCGTCAGTCTCCATGCGGCTGCCCTCCGTCATCGCGCTGAAGGAGTATATCCCTGCCGCCCGGCGGCCGGCCTTCACGCGCTTCAACGTGTTCTTGCGCGATCGCTTCGAGTGCCAGTACTGCGGCGGATCCTTCCCAACCCAGGAGCTCACCTTCGACCACGTCATCCCCCGCTCGCGCGGGGGGCGGACGACCTGGGAAAACGTCGTCACCGCCTGTTCCTGCTGCAACCTGAAGAAAGGCAACCGGCTGCCGCGCGAGTGCCAGATGTTTCCGCGCCAGCCGCCGCGCCAGCCGACCTCGTGGGAGCTGCAGGAGAACGGGCGCGCCTTCCCGCCGAACTATCTGCACGAGTCCTGGCGCGACTACCTCTACTGGGACAGCGAGCTCGAGGGCTGAGGGCCCGAGCCGGGCTGAGGCGCCGGACTGGGCGCGTCAACCGCTACCGCGCGGTGTCAAGAGCTCG
>CALBEG010000205.1 GCA_937927455.1 uncultured Elioraea sp.
GTCGTGTTCGCGCTCTCCTGGTCTAGGGAGAACCAGGTCGGTGCATGGACCGTCGCCATCCTCTGGGCGATGCGAACCTCGACCAAGCTCAACCTGTTTCTCGGCGTGCGCAACACTTATGCCCAGCTCCTTCCCCCTGCGCTCCATCACATCGCAAGCCACTTCACACGCGCGCAGATGAACCCGCTGTTTCCGACGGCCTTCGCAGGCGCTGGCGTGCTGGCGGTGGTTTTGCTCGCGGCCGCGTTCTCGGCCGAGGAAGGATCCTTCGCCGCGACCGGTTTTGCCATCCTCGGCACGCTCGCCCTCTTGGGTGCGATCGAGCACGCCTTCCTGATGCTGCCGTTGCGTACCGAAATGCTCTGGGCCTGGTCCCTTGGCGAGAGGGCGCAGCGTGGCGGCAGCACAGCGAGACCATGAGAGACAAGGCCATGGTAGGCCGCTGCCTGATCCACATCAACGCGGACAACCCAACCCCGGCGGAGCATTCGATGGCGTCGGGAAAAATGCCGTTCGGCGAGGAGACGGGACAGTCATGAACTATGAAACCTTCTTCCGGCGCGAACTCGACCAGCTCCGTCGCGAGGGACGCTATCGAACCTTCGCCGATCTCGAGCGCCACGTTGGCCGCTTCCCGCGCGCCACCCATCATCGCCTGAAGGGAGGTGCTCCGGTCACCGTCTGGTGTTCGAACGACTATCTCGGCATGGGCCAGCATCCTTCGGTGCTCGCCGCCATGCACGAGGCGCTCGATCGTTGCGGAGCTGGCGCTGGCGGCACGCGCAACATCGCTGGCACCAACATCTACCATGTCGCGCTGGAGAAGGAGCTCGCCGAGCTGCATGGCAAGGACGCCGCTCTCCTGTTCAACTCCGGCTACATGTCGAACTGGGCGACCCTCTCCACCCTCGCCGCACGCCTGCCGAACTGCGTGGTGCTGTCCGATGCCGGCAACCATGCCTCGATGATCGAAGGCATCCGCCACTCGAGGGCGGAGCGGATCATCTTCAAGCACAACGATGTCGACGATCTGCGCCGCCACCTGGCCGCGCTCGATCGCGACCGGCCGAAGATCATCGCCTTCGAGAGCGTGTATTCGATGGATGGCGACATTGCGCCCATCGCCGCATTCTGCGACCTCGCCGAGACCTACAACGCCCTCACCTATCTGGATGAAGTGCATGCAGTCGGCCTTTACGGCGTGCGCGGCGGCGGTGTGTCGGAGCGCGACGGCGTGGCGCACCGCGTGGACATTATCGAAGGCACGCTCGGCAAAGCCTTCGGCGTGGTGGGCGGCTACATCACGGGCTCGGCCAACCTGGTCGACTTCGTGCGCTCCTATGCCTCCGGCTTCATCTTCACGACGGCTCTTCCGCCGGCCGTCGCCGCAGGCGCCCTAGCTGCGATCCGGCACCTCAAGCGCTCCTCGGCCGAGCGCGAGACGATGCACGCCAACGTCGCCCTCGTCCGCCGCCGGCTTGACGAGGTTGGCGTTCCACATCTCGCCAACCCGAGCCATATCGTGCCAGTCATGGTCGGCGACCCCGTGCAGTGCAAGCAGATCAGCGACATCTTGCTCGACCGCTACGGCATCTACGTGCAGCCGATCAACTACCCGACCGTCCCGCGCGGCACGGAGCGTTTGCGCCTCACACCCTCGCCTCTGCACACGGTGGAGGACATCGATCACCTGATCGGCGCCCTCTCGTCCATCTGGTCCGACCTCGCCCTGAAGCGCGCCGCCTGACGCGCGGCAAGATCGGAGGTCCCGTGCCGGACGACGCGATCCCTCGCCGAAGCGGCGCCTCCGTCGTCACGCCCCGCAAGGCGACGCGGCGCCCTCCCTTTCCCTTCACGGCCATCGTCGGCCAGGAGGAGATGAAGCGGGCTCTGCTGATCGCAGCGGTCGATCCATCCGTCGGCGGCGTGCTCGCCTTTGGCGATCGCGGCACTGGCAAATCCACCACGGTGCGGGCGCTGGCCGCCCTCCTGCCGCCGATGACCGTCGTGGCGGGCTGTCCGTACAATTGCGCCCCGGACTCCACCTCTGGCCTCTGCCCTGCCTGCACGCATGGCGACGAATCGCAGGTCGCTTCGGTCCCTGTCCCCGTGATCGACCTTCCGCTCGGCGCGACCGAGGATCGCGTGCTCGGCGCACTCGACATCGAACGCGCTCTGGCCGAGGGCGTGAAAGCGTTCGAACCGGGGCTTCTTGCGCGGGCCAACCGCGGCTTCCTCTATATCGACGAAGTGAACCTGCTCGAGGATCACCTGGTCGACGTGCTGCTCGATGTGGCCGCTTCAGGTGAAAACGTGGTCGAGCGCGAGGGCATCTCCATCCGCCATCCCGCACGGTTTGTGTTGGTGGGCTCGGGAAACCCTGAGGAGGGCGAGCTTCGCCCACAGCTTCTCGACCGGTTCGGTCTTTCGGTTGAGGTGCGCACACCCGAAGACGTTGCGACGCGGATCGAGGTGGTGAAGCGTCGCGATGCCTATGAGCGAGATCCGGCGGGCTTCGTTGCATCCTGGGCGAAGGAGGAGGCGAAGCTGCGTCGGCAGATCGTTTCGGCGCGGAACCGGCTTGCCAGGACATCCGTGCCGGATGCAGCTCTCGATCGCGCCGCCCGGCTTTGCCTCGCCCTCGGAACGGACGGGCTGCGCGGGGAACTGACGCTGATGCGCGCGGCCCGTGCGCTCGCCGCCATCGAGGGCGAGACGTCGGTCACTGATCAGCACCTGCGCGTTGTCGCCCCAACCGCCCTACGGCACCGGCTACGCCGCAACCCGCTCGATGAAACCGCGTCCACGACGCGGATCGAACGGGCGCTCGCCGAGGTCTTCGGAGGCTGACCAAGATGGAGGTGGGCTCGCCCTCTCCCGCTGTCGATGCCGCCATGGCCGCCTGCCTGTTCGCGCTCGATCCCGTAGGATGCGGAGTGCTGCTGCGTGCCCGCCCCGGGCCTGCGCGCGAGGCGTGGGTCGCGCTGCTGCGCCGGCTTTGGCCCGACGCCCGACCGTTGCGGCGGGTGCCGGTCGGCATCCCAGACAGCCGCCTCTTGGGCGGGCTCGATCTTGCCGCAACCCTCGCCGCCGGCCGGGCCGTGGCCGAGCGCGGCGTGCTCGCCGAGTGCGACGGGGGCGCGATCATTCTCGCGATGGCGGAACGTCTCGACCCCGGTACGGCGGCGCGGATCGCGCGCACAATCGATGAGGGCGAGGTGGTGGTGGCGCGCGATGGGCTCACGCAGCGCCTCCCCGCACGATTCGGCGTCCTCGCCCTCGATGAGGGACTGGCCGACGATGAAGTCGTGCCCCGCGCTCTCGCCGATCGTCTCGCCATCCACCTCGCCCTCGACGATGCCCTCCTGCCCAAGCGGATCGACGAGAACGACCTCGATGCCGCGCACGCCTTGCTGCCGCGGGTGACGGCGGACGAGCGTGTGATCACCGCCCTCGTCTCGGCTTCGCTTGCCTTAGGGATCGATACGCTGCGCGCGCCGCTGCACGCGCTTACCGTCGCACGCGCTGCCGCCGCTCTCGCAGGCCGTGGTGCGCTCGCTGAAGACGACATCGCTCTTGCGGCGCGGCTCGTGCTCGCGCCCCGCGCGACCCATCTGCCAGCCCCACCGGAGAGCGCGGCAAACGAGGACGCCGAGGAGTTGCCACCACCATCCAAAAACGAGGAGGATCCTGCCACCGCACCCGTCCCCCAGGAGCTGCAGGACCTGGTCCTGGAAGCGGCCAAGGCAGCGATTCCGCCCCACCTCCTGGCCGAACTGCAGGCGGGGCTTGGAGCGCGAAGCGCGCCACGCGCGGCGGGTCGTCTCGGCATCGAGCAGAAGGCGCGTCGCCGCGGCCGCCCATCCGGGACACGCCCTGGCGCGCTGCGCCCGGGCGAACGGCTCGCTCTTATCGAGACCATCCGCGTCGCCGCGCCGTGGCAACGCTTTCGCCGCGCCGAACGTTCGGTCCAGACAACAACTCCGCGGGTCATCGTCCGCCGCGAGGACATTCGGCTGATGCGTTTCAAAGCACCGACGGAACGCACTGCCATCTTCGTCGTCGATGCCTCTGGCTCAACGGCTCTCGCTCGGCTCGCCGAGGCGAAGGGCGCGGTCGAGCTCCTCCTGTCCGATTGCTATGTACGCCGCGACACGGTCGCACTGATTGCCTTTCGCGGCATTGCGGCGGAAGTCGTTCTGCCACCGACGAACGCGCTGGCGCGAGCCCGCCGCGCGCTTGCCCGCCTACCCGGCGGCGGTGGCACGCCGCTCGCCTCTGCGCTCGATCTCGTCGGCAAGCTCGCCGACCAGGTGGCGCGGCGCGGGCGCACGCCGATCGCGGTGCTGTTGACGGACGGGCGCGCCAACGTTGCGCGCGACGGCACGCCCGGTCGGCCGAAAGCCGAGGAAGACGCGCTCTTCGCGGCGCGACAGCTGCGGGCGCAGCGGCTCTCCGCCATCCTGATTGACACTGCCCCGCGGCCGCAACCCACCGCGCAACGACTCGCGACCGAAATGGGTGCGCGCTATCTCGCTCTACCCTATGCTGATGCCGAGCGTCTTTCCCGCGCAGTTCGGGCAGGTATGGAGATGCAGCCATGAGCCGCCGTCCCGACTGGGCGCATGACGGGCGCGACTGGCCGAACCGATCAGCGAGCCGCTTCGTGCCTGCCGCAGGCATCGTTTGGCACGTCCAGGTGATGGGCGATGGGCCCTGCGTTCTTCTTCTTCACGGCACGGGAGCTGCCACACATTCCTGGGCACGCGTGATGCCCCTGCTTGCGCGACGCTTCACCGTCGTCGCTCCCGACCTGCCAGG
The DNA here is from genome assembly GCA_937927455.1 of uncultured Elioraea sp. Classification (GTDB taxonomy): domain Bacteria; phylum Pseudomonadota; class Alphaproteobacteria; order Acetobacterales; family Acetobacteraceae; genus Elioraea. The sequence continues at coordinate 4,822 of CALBEG010000205.1, forward strand.
GCACGGCTTCACCGATGAACCGCCCGACGCGCTGCTCACCTTGCCCGGCATGGCGCGCGGCGTGGGCGATCTGATGCGCTCGCTCGGGCTCAGGCCATTGACCATCGCTGGTCACTCCGCCGGCGCGGCAATCGCCTGCCGTGCCGCACTCGACGATCGCCTCGACCCGCGCGCGATCGTCTCGATCAACGGCGCTATCGTGCCCATCCGTAACGGACCCGGCGATCTTCCGTGGTTCTCCGATCTCGCACGCTTCATGGTGAGTTTGCCCGTCGTGCCGTGGTTCCTCTCCTGGCAGGCGGCGGATCGCGGGACGGTCGAGCGCGTGCTGCGCGGCACAGGGTCTGAGATCGGCCGCCAGTCGCTCGAATTCTATACGCGCCTCTTTCGCCGGCCCGGTCACGTCGCCGCAGCCTTGGGTATGATGGCGGCATGGGACCTGCACGGGCTCACGCGCGACCTGCCCAGGCTTCGTCCCGACCTGCTGCTCATCGTTGGCGAGAACGACCGCACCGTG
>CALBEG010000206.1 GCA_937927455.1 uncultured Elioraea sp.
CGTGCTCGATCGCGCCCAATAAGGCAAGCGTGCCGAGAATCGCGAAAGCGGTGGCGGCGAAGGATCCCTCCTCGGCTGAGAACGCCGCCGCGAGCAGAACCACCGCCAGCACGCCCGCTGCCGCGACGGCAGTCGGAAAGAAGGGATTCATGTGCGCGCGGGTGAAGTGGCTTGCAATGTGATGCAGCACAGGTGGCAGCAACTGGGCATAGGTATTGCGCACGCCAAGAAACAGGTTGAGTTTGGTCGAGGTCCGCATTGCCCACAAAATGGCGACGGTCCATGCGCCGACCAGGTTCTCCCCTCCCCAGGACAGGGCGAACACAACGGCAGTGAGGCCGAGGATGAGCAGTTCGTGCCAGAGGATGGCGCCAACAGCGAGGCGGAAGCGGCGCGACAGCGAGAGCCCCGGCGGCCGCGGCGTGCGGTTCGGCCCGGTGATTAGGCCCGTGAGGAACGTGAGCTCCACCCAGGCCCAAACCATCAGCCCCGAAGCGAACGACAGGTAGGCGCCGCTGGGCGTGGGGTCGTGCGCACTCTCCGCGATGCCCCAGAGTGCCAAGCCGAGGAGGACAGTGGCGACGCCGATGGTGAGGTGGTGCGAGCGGCGGGGCAGACCGTCCAGCCAGAAGATCACGCCGGTGGAAAACCACCAGACGAACAGGGTCGCGAGCACCGCAGGCGCGATCTCTGTCATCTGTCGTGGCTTTCCGCGCTGCGGGTCACGGCGAGCCTCTCCTCACCAGGCCGGGGAGAGCCGCGGGTTGGCAGGCAGGTCGGCATGCTTTCCGGGCAGGAGGTAGAGACGGAGGAAGGTGGTGGCCGCGGCCAGCCCAAGCCCGAGCCGGCGCATGCGGCCGGCGATCCCGCCCTGCTTCTTCGCTTCGCCGAGCCTCTCCGAGATCTCGAACAGCCGCTCCAAGCCGCGCAGGAAGGCGGGGTTGTCGATATCAAGGGTGACCGGAAACACCTGCTTGCAGATTTCGCACGTGATGCGGAACACACGCATGTCGTAGTCGGTCGGGTGCATGCCGAGCGCCTTGTGGAACTCCGGCCGGCCGTGGTCGCGCACGAACATGGTGGCGAACACGGCGAGCTGGAAGAAACGCACCCAGAGCTTGTTCAGCCCGGAGAGGAGATCCGGGTTGGCGCGCATCAGCAGCGCGAAGGCTTCGCCATGGCGGAACTCGTCGTTGCACCACTTTTCGAACCACTTGAAGATCGGGTGGAAGCGAAGCTCCGGGTGCCGCTCGAGCTGGCGATAGATGGTGATGTAACGGGCGTATCCGATCTTCTCCGAGAGGTACGTGGCGTAAAAGATGAACTTCGGCTTGAAATAGGTGTACTTCTTGGCTTTGGTGAGGAAGGACAGATCGACCCCCACCCCGCAGTCCTTGAGCGTGTCGTTGATGAAACCTGCGTGGCGGCTCTCGTCGCGCGCCATGAAGCCGAACAGCTCCTGCATATCGGGGTTTTTGGTCCGCTTCTTGATCTCGGCATAGAGCACGCAGCCTGAGAACTCCGCGGTGACAGAGCTGACCAGGAAGTCGAGGAACTCCCCCCGCAGGGCCTCGGGCAGATCCTCCAAGCGGAAGCGGTCGAACTCCTCGGTCCGCGTGAAGTGGCCCTTGTTCGGGTCCGAGCGGAACTCGGCCATCAGCTTGTCCCACTCCTCGCGGATGGCCGAGACGTCCATCTTGTCCATGGCGTCGAAGTCGGTGGTGTAGAAGCGCGGCGAGAGCACCGTCTCGCGCAGAGCCATCCGCGTTGTCTCGTTGATCTCACGCGGGCCCCTGGCGACGCGGTCGGCGACCGCCTCCATCGTCTCCGCCACCGCCTTCTCGGGTGCCGGGCTCACATCATACATGGACCGCCTCCTTGGGCTCGAAGCCGACATGCCAAAGCTCGGCGAGGTCGAAGATCGCGCGGAATTCAGTCAGCCAGCGATCCAGCCAGCCCGCGCGCAGCAGCGTGGCGCGACAGGTCATGGTGCGACGCTCGTTCCAGCCGACGCGGCTGGGCACGTCGTGCAGGTAGACCGTGTCTCCCGGATTGATCTCGATCCCTTGCGGGATGGCATAGGCGTGCAGGCTGTCGGGCGATTGCTCGATGTCCACCTCGCAGGTGATTTCGACGGTTCGTCGCCCGAGCAGGCGATCGATCAGGCTCGGTGTCATCGCATGTCCCTCCCTGTGGCGACCAGGCGCGCGAAGGTCTGCACCTGAGTGTGACCGAAGGCGCCGAGATCGACCAGACGCCCTGTCGCGGTGTCCTCCAGCGTCAGGCGACCATCCTCCCAGACGCTGACCCGGAAGGGCACTTCCGCCCCGCCTGCGTCATTCATTCGCCGCTCGCGCGCAAGGCCGCGCAGCGTGGCGCGGACGAACCCGCCCTCACCAGGCGGCACGAGGGCGATGATTGTACCATGCCGCGCATCGAAGATGGCGACTGCACCGTCCGGGCGGTCCTCGAAACGCAGCTCGCGCGTCGCGATCCGTGCGCCGTTGGGCGGGTCCTGACGCTGGTCAAGCCCAGGGCCAAGCACGGCGGCCAGCGTGATCGCAATCATCGCTCCCCCGACGATAAGGGGGTTGGCAATCAGTCTGTCGAACCGAATGCGGGCCATGGTCTGGCCTTCCATCACCTTACGCCGGTTACGCTGGCACCGGTGCGGGCCCGAGCGGCCCTGCCGCCGGCGTTGGCTCGGCCATCGTTGGCACTGGCTGTCCCGCCGCCTGGGCGAGGGCGCGGGCAAGCGTGGCCGCGACCTCGTCGGCCTGACGCAGTGCGCGTAGGCTGGGCTGTGGGTCGCGCCAGTGCCAGGGTCGCACATGCGGCCAGAGCAGAATGTAGGACACGCGATGGGGCTGCATGAGCCGAAGCGCGATGTCGCCGGTGCCATCGGCGAAGCGCTTCAGTCCGGCGGAAGAGATGAGGGCGAAGGGCAGGTTCACCGTCACCGGCAAGGCGACGCCGCAGCGGATGACCACCCGCCGGTTCGTGATCGTGTACACGGCAAGCCGTGCGGCCAGCACGGCGAGCACGAGGATGAGCCCCAGCGCGACCAAGGCGAGGATGGTGAGAGGTACGAGCGCAATCATGGCCTCGTGGACCGTGCCGCCGTCGCGCAGTTCGGCGGTGAAGCCGATTAGCCACAGCACCGCGAAGTAGATCGCGACCGCGCGTAGCCGATAGGCACGCAGGGCGAGCGGCCACCAGGCTGGGCAGTCCTGCCACAGGATGTGTTCCCCCTCGGGCAAAGCACCGGGCAGGCCGCGGATGGGTTCGCTCTCGTGCTTGAGATAGACCGGGCGGCTCACAGCAGTGGCTCCGATCGCTCGGGCGAGGCGTAGAAGTGCCCGCCTCCGAAGTATGCTGAGACGCGGTCCTCCTCCAGCCGCGTGATCTGGTCCGGGTTCTTCAGCGCCGGAGCGTTGGCGAAATGCTTCGCCATCACCGAAACGACATTCACCTGCCCTTTCTCCGCATCGATGGTGGTCAGGTTCCACGGCACGACGACAGTGCGCTTGCCTGACGGTGTCTCCACCTCGACCTCGAGGTAGCGCAGAAGACACTCCATCTTGTCCACCCAGACATCGCGGCAGATGCCGGCAACCTGGCCGTCTGCCGCAACCACCTTCATCCCCCGCGGGTCGGGGTCGGTGTCGTCGAGGTGGTAGTCGTTCGCCACCCGCATCGGCACAATGCGGGGAACGTTGCTCATCCACATTGTCTCCGGCTCGTCGTCGCGCAGGGCGAAGGCGGCCGGCCCAACCCCGTCCTGCATCGCATCGCCGGTGGGCTGCAGCGGCGAGCCCTGGTACATGTAGGCGGGAATGGCAGCGAGCGGAGGCTCATTGTCCGGTCTTGGCACCGTCACCGTCCGCCCGTCCCACAACAGGAAGGTCTTCGGTGCCGGCGGCTCCGGCCAGCCACGCACCGTCACGCGCCCACCCGCACGATCCTCAGCGATCAGCGGATAGCCCTCGCGCTTGTTCTCGCGCAGGAGGTAGAAGATCAGGCCGGCGAAAAAGCCCCAGAACAGATAGAGGACGACGAACGCCAGGTCGTAGTGTTCCGAGAGACCGGCTGTGCCTAGGCTCATGGTGGGTCACCTCGCTGGTTGCATGGCGACGGCGGCATCCGCCTGCGCCGGGGTTGAGGCGGTCGCGTCCGCCCATGCGGGCTGCACGAGCGGGCCGATCGCGGCCAGGGTTGCGAATAGGAGAACGATCTCGAGCATGTAGACAGCGCCGTAGCCGACTTCGTGGCCGCTTAGGGCTGGGCCGAGGCTACCGCTGAGGGCAACCGCAGCGACGGTATCACGGATGAGCCCGCCAAGCGCCATCGCCGCGCCGCCGGAGGTTGCAGCGACCGCCCCCCACGCTCCGAGGGCAAGTCCCGGTTCGTTGGCAGGTGCGGTGCGGATGCAGGCGGTGAGCAGGCCGACCGAGAACAATCCGCCGCCGAAACCGATCAGCACCGTTCCAGCCGCAAAGACAGCAAGCGAAGCGATGGGTGCGGCGGCAAGCACTAAAGTGAAGGCCACAACGCCGGCGAGCGCGCCATGTGCCGCAAGCCGGTGCGGGTCGGTGCCGCGGGCGAGCAATCGCGCAGCCGCGGCGAAGGCGGCGACACCGCCGGCCGCAAACAAGGCCGTCAGCCCGGTCGTCGTGCCCACAGAGAGACCGAGCACCTGTCCGCCATACGGCTCTAGCAGAATATCCTGCATGGCGAAGCCGAGTGTGCCGAGCCCAAGCGCCATCAAACGCCGATCCCACCGCGCCGTACGACGGAGCCGACGCCAGCTTTCGTGAAAGGAGGGGATCTCGCGGTCGTGGCGGGTGCGCGCTGGGTTGCGCGGCTCCTGCTTCCACAGCGCCACCACGTTGAGCAGCATGGTGAGCGCGGCCGCCCCCTGGATCACCTGGATCAAGCGAAGCTGGCTGAACTCGGCCAGCACGGCGCCGAAACCAAGACCCGCGATCAGCATGCCGACGAGCTGCATCAGCGACATCAGCGAAACGACCGCCGGGTGCTTTTCGCGCGGAGCAAGGTCGGTGGCGAGCGCGAGCCCTGCCGTTTGCACCGTGTGCAGGCCCGCACCGACCATCAGGAAGGCGAGTGCGGCTCCGATATGCCCGATCCACCACGGCCCAGTCGTGTCTCCAGAGAGGAGAATGAGGGCGAAGGGCATGATGGCAAGGCCACCGAACTGCACGAGCGTGCCGAACCAAAGATAGGGCACGCGGCGCCAGCCGAGGTAGGACTTGTGATGGTCCGAACGGAAGCCGATCAACGCGCGCAGCGGCGCGAACAACACGGGCAGTGCCACCATGGTGGCAACCAGACCCGCCGCCACGCCGAGCTCGACGATCATCACGCGGTTCAGCGTGCCGAGCAGGAGCACGCTGCACATGCCGACCGAGACCTGAAAGAAGGAGAGGCGAAGCAAGCGCGGCAGCGGCAGATCTGGGCTTGCCGCGTCCGCGAAAGGCAGGAAACGAGGTCCGACCCGCTTCCAGGCGTCGATGAATGCTGCCTCGATCGCCCTCATCGCCGCGTGAGCTCCATCGCCTGCGAGGTGTAGAAACCGCGCTGGATGCGTCGCGTCCGCCCGATCGCGATGTCGGACAAAGCGGGCTCCGCGGTGATCAAGCGGCGCAGTGTCCGCTCCGCGACTGGCTCGATCGCGGGCGCGCGGTCGCTCTTTGGAAACACCCGTCCGGCCGTGTGCAGGGCGGAGAGAAGCGCCGTGCGCGGAGCGAAGGTGAAGACGAGCGAGGCACGTGTGCGCGCAGCGAGCCCCGCCAAGACGCGTACCACATCCAGCGCGCGATAGTGGATCAGGCTGTCCATGGCCACGACGTGATCGAACATGCCGAGCCCGGGGTCGAGCATGTCGCCGACCACCCACTCGATCGGCCCTGCGAGCGAAGTGGCGGCGGCGCGTTCGCGCGCGAGCCCGACCAAGGTGGGTGAAAGATCAACCGCCACCACCTCCGCTCCGCGCTTGGCAGCTTCTACCGCAAGCGCGCCCGTGCCGCAGCCGGCATCGAGCACGCGCCGCCCCGCGAGGTCCTCTGGCAACCAAGACAGCAGCGTGGCGCGCATCCGCTCGCGCCCTTCGCGCACGGTGGCGCGGATCCCAGAGACGGGCGCATCCGAGGTTAGCCTCTTCCAGGCCTCGACCGCGGTGCGATCGAAGTAGTCCAGAAGCTGGCTGCGCCGTGTCTCGTAGGTCGCGGTTGGCATCAGTCGAACCCCAGAAGGTCGAAGATCTCGCGATCGCGCAGCGGCTGCGCATCCAGCGGCTCGACCCCGGCCCAGAGCGTCTCGGCAAGCCGGATGTACTCGTTCTGCACGCGCACCACCTCCGCTGTCGGCTCCATCTCGAACAGCGTCATCTTCTTTAGGCGCGACTGACGGATGACGTCCGCCGCTGGCAGATGGGCAAGGAGCCTCATGCCGGCAGCACGATTGTACTTCTCGATCTGATCGACACTCTCCGAGCGGTTGGCGATCACGCCGCCGAGCCGCACCGGGTAGTTGCGCGCCTTGGCGGCGATCGCGGCGACGATGCGGTTCATCGCGAAGATCGAGTCGAAGTCGTTGGCGGCGACGATCAGGCCGCGATCGGCGTGCAGAAGCGGCGCCGCGAAGCCGCCGCACACGACATCCCCCAGCACGTCGAAGATGACGACATCCGTCTCCTCAAGCAGGTGATGCTCCTTGAGCAGCTTCACCGTCTGCCCGACCACGTAGCCGCCGCATCCCGTCCCTGCCGGCGGTCCTCCCGCCTCCACGCAGAGCACCCCACCATAGCCCTCGAACACGAAGTCCTCGGGCCGGAGCTCCTCAGTGTGGAACTCCACGCTTTCCAGCACATCGATCACGGTCGGGCAGAGCGACTTCGTCAGCGTAAAGGTGGAATCGTGCTTCGGGTCGCAGCCGATCTGCAGCACGCGTTTGCCGATCTTGGTAAACGCCACTGAAAGGTTGGACGAAGTCGTGCTCTTGCCGATGCCGCCTTTGCCGTAGACGGCGAACACCTTCGCCCCCTCGATACGGTAGGCCGTGTCGGGGTGGACCTGGACCGAACCTTCCCCGTCGGGACGGGAGGGGAGGACGCGGCGCCCCTGGCGCTTGAGGTCAATCGTCGTCATGCGCTCGCTCCCGCGGTCAGTCCTTCGAGACGATCTTCCAATTCATCCCCGGCACGGCGCAGCCGGTCGATCACCTCCGGCGGAGGCGACCAGTAGCGCCGCTCGTGCGCCTCGATCAGGCGGTTGGCGATGCGCGCAGAGGCGGTCGGGTTCAGTTGGGCAAGTCGTTCGCGCATCGCATCATCGAGCATGAAGGTCTGCGCGAGGTGGTCATACACCCACGGTGCGACCTGCCCAGTCGTCGCCGACCAGCCCATCGTGTTGGTCACGTGCGCCTCGATCTGCCGCACGCCTTCGTAGCCGTGGGCGAGCAGTGCTTCGTACCATTTCGGATTGAGCGCGCGCGTGCGCGTCTCCAGCGCCACCTGTTCGGCGATGGTGCGGATCTTGCCTTCGCCGCGCGTCTGGTCGCCGATGTAGACAGCGGCGTCGGTGCCGCGGTGGCGCTTCACCGCGCGCGAGATGCCGCCCAAAGTATCGAAATACTGGTCGATGGTGGTGAGCCCCACCTCGATGCTGTCGAGGTTCTGGTAGGTCACGTCGACCTTGGCGAGAAGGTGATTGAGCACGCGGTCCTGGCGCTTGGGCCGCCCATCGATACCGTAGGCGAAGCCCTTGCGCCGCACGTAGGCCTCGGCGAGCTGGTCCTCATCCTCCCACGCCCCTGAATCCACGAGCTGATTGACGTTTGCGCCATAGGCCCCGTCGGCATTGCCGAACACGCGGAGAGCCGCCTCCTCGATCGTTCCGCCGTGTTCGGCGAGGTAAGCTAGCGCGTGTTTGCGGATGAAGTTCCGCTCCAGAGGCTCGTCGGCCTGCGCGGCGAGGAGGGCGGCTTCGGCGAGCAGCTTCGTCTGCAAAGGCAAGAGGTCGCGGAAGATGCCCGAGAGAGTGACCATCACGTCGATGCGCGGCCGCCCAAGCCGCTCGAGCGGCACGAGAGTCGCGCCGCAGATCCGGCCGTAGGAATCGTGACGCGGCTCTGCCCCCATCAGCCACAGCGCCTGCGCGATCGGGCCGCCTTCTGTCTTCAGGTTGTCGGTGCCCCACAGCACCATCGCGATGGTTTCAGGCAGGCCGTGTCCATCCGACCGGTAGCGCTCGAGCAGGCGTTCCGCCTGGCGCGCCCCATCGGCCAGTGCGAAGGCGGAAGGAATTTTGAACGGGTCGAAACCGTGCAGGTTGCGACCCGTCGGCAACACCTCGGGCGAGCGCAGGAGATCGCCGCCCGGGGCGGGACGGATATAGCCGCCATCGAGGGCGTGCAGGATCGCAGGGATTTCATGGTCGACGGCGAGCAGCGCATCAAGCCGCGCGCGCTCGGCCTCGTCGGTGATGCCCGCGGCGTCGAGGATCTGCGCCCGCTGCTCAGCGGTCGGCGGTTCGCCCACCACGTGCAGCCCGTGGGGGATCAGCGTGTACTCGAGTTCGAGCAGAGCCTCCGTGAGCCGGACGATTTCGGCGTCCGGATCGGCCCAAGGCGGCTCGGCCTCGGCGAGCCCAACCGCCTGCGCCTGGGCCTGGATCAGGCCAGCGAGTGCGAGCCGCGCATTCGGGTCGGTATCCGGGTCTTGGCTGCGCCAACGGTCGAGCGATACCTTGAGTTCGAGCAGACCGCGATAGAGCCCGGCATGCGCCACGGGTGGGGTGAGGTAGCTTATCAACACCGCCCCCGCCCGGCGCTTGGCGAGCATGCCCTCCGAGGGGTTGTTGGAGGCGTAGAGGTAGAGGTTCGGCAGATCGCCGATCAGCCGATCAGGCCAGCACGCGGCAGAGAGGCCCACGTGCTTGCCCGGCATGAATTCGAGCGCGCCATGCGTGCCGAAATGCAGCACGGCGTGCGCGCCGAAATCTTCCCGAACCCAGCGATAGAAGGCGGAGAAGGCATGCGTGGGAGCGAAGCCGCGCTCGAACAGGAGCCGCATCGGGTCGCCTTCGTAGCCGAAGGCGGGCTGCACCAGAACGGAGACGTTGCCGAAACGAGCACCGAGGACGAAGATCGATCTCCCGTCCGTCTGCGCCCGGCCTGGGGCGGGCCCCCACTGGCGTTCAATCTCGGCCAGATGCGGTTCGCGCCGGACATGATCGTCGGCCACGATGGTGGCGAGCACGTTCGCCGGCATGCCGTACTGGGCCGAGTTGCCTTCGCAAACGGCCTTCTGCAGCGCCTCGGCACTTTCCGGTACCTCGACCGTGTAGCCTGCCTGTTTCATCGCCGCGAGCACATTGCGCACCGAGGCGAACACGGAAAGATACGCGGCCGAGCCGACCGCGCCGGCATTCGGCGGGAAGTTGAACAGTACGATCGCCACCCGGCGTTCGGCGCGCGCGGACTTGCGCAGGGCGACGAGCCTAGCGACGCGCGCGGCGAGGGCTCCGGCCCGTTCGCGGTGCGAGACCATGTCGCGCAGGCAGGAGACGCCGTCGCAACCGGGGCAGGCTTTGCCCTCAGGCGAAGGCGCGCAGCGCCCGCCATAGGTCATCGGCCAGAGCGCGCCGTCGAGCTCCGGGATCGCGACCATCATCGTCGCCTCGACGGGCGTGAGACCGCGGGAGTCCGTTTCCCAGTGCCGCAGGGTCTGGAACTCGAGCGGATGGGCAGCGATGTAGGGAACGTCCAGCCGGGCGAGGATCGCTTCAGCCGCCCGGGCATCGTTGTAGGCTGGGCCGCCGACAAGCGAGAAGCCAGTGAGCGACACCACCGCATCGACGATCGGCCGCCCGTCCCTGAGGAAGAAGCGCTCGATGGCCGGACGCGCATCGAGCCCTGAGGCGAAGGCGGGAATCACACGCAGCCCGCGCGCCTCGAGAGCGGCGATTGCGCCGTCATAGTGCCCAGTGTTTCCGGCGAGGAGATAGGAGCGCAGAAGAAGCACGCCGACGGTACCGGCCGAACCCCCTATCGGCAGATCGGCCAAACGGTCGGTAATCCGTCCCTTGGCACGGGGGTGGTAGAGCCCGACCTCAGGGTAGTGGGCGGGAAGGCCCACAGAGAGCGTTCCGGCAAGCGCAGCACGTGGCCCGGAGGCGTAACGGTTCACCAGCAGGCGGACGAGGTTGGCGATGTTCTCCTCGCTGCCGGCGAGCCAATACTGAAGGGCGAGGAAGTAGGCCCGCACGTCCTGCGCCGTGCCGGGAATGAACCGCAGCAGCTGCGGGATGCGCCGCAGCATCGCCATCTGCCCCTGGCCCGACGAGCCGCTACCCGCCCCCTTGCTGCCGCGAAGCCGCTTGAGGAGCGCGAGCGGCCCCTTCGCCTCCCCGCTCATCGAGAAGCGGCCGAGGCGGGTGAGCCGCATCACCTCGCCTGCCGACATCATGCACAGCATCGCGTCGCACGCCTCGCGCCGCGCCTCGAGGTCGGGCAGCACGAGCCGGATGTGCTCGTCGAGGAACAGCATGGTGGCGACCACGATGTCGGCGCGCGCGATATCCTCGCGGCAGCGGGCCAAGGCTGCCTCGTCCGAGGCCCACTCGTCGGCAGCATGCACGGAGAGCACAAGCCCCGGCAGTTCTGCCCGCCGAAGTGTTGCTGCCGCACGCATCGCTGCCGAGGTGAGATGGCTGTCCATCGTCACGATCGCGATGCGCACGGGCAGGGCGTCAGCGGGCGAAGTGCGCTTTGGCATCGTACAGCGTCTCGACCGTGATGGTGCGAATGCCGCGTTCGGCGGCGTAGCGTTCAGTGTTACGGCGCGCTTTGCCGCGGACGAAGAAGGGTACTTTGGCGAGCTCCTTCGTCGCCTCAGGTGTCCACAGCGGCGCGCCCTGTGCCTCCTCCTTCGGCGCGGGGGTTGCCACCGCCGCTACGGCCGGGGAGGAGGCAGCCGCAGCGACGGTGGCCGTCGCGCCGAGGTGGGATGGCGCGGCCTCGTCGTGGAACTCGAAGTCCTCGCGGAACATCGCGAGCAGGTGCTCCTCGAGTCCCATCATCAGGGGATGGACGAAGGTGTCGAACAGCACATTGGCACCTTCGAACCCCATGACCGGTGAGTAGCGGGCGGGAAAGTCCTGCACATGCACCGGTGCCGAGATCACAGCGCAGGGGATGCGGTGCTTCTTCGCGATGTGCCGCTCCATTTGCGTGCCAAGCACGAGTTCGGGCGCGGCCTCCGCGATCGTCGCCTCGACCTCGAGATAGTCGTCGGTGATCAGCGCCTGGATGCCATAGCGCTCTGCGGCCTCGCGCACCTCGCGCGCGAACTCTCGCGAATAGGTGCCGAGCCCCACCACGGTAAAGCCCAACTCTTCGGCGGCAACGCGGGCGCAGCCAATGGCGTGTGTCGCGTCGCCGAACACGAACACGCGCTTGCCCGTGAGATAGGTGCTGTCGACCGAGCGACTGTACCAAGGCAGACGCGAGGCCTGCTCTTTGAGCACCGGAGAGGGATCGACGCCGGCAAGCTCCGCCACCTCGCGGATGAAGTCGCGTGTGGCACCGACCCCGATCGGCACCGTGCGCGTGGACTTCTGCCCGAAGCTGCGGGCGAGCCAGGACGCTGCCGTGCCCGCGATCTCAGGATAGAGAACGACGTTGAAGTCGGCCTCGCCGAGGCGCGCGATGTCGGCGGGCGTGGCGCCGAGTGGGGCGACCACGTTGACCGCGATACCAAGACGGGCGAGAAGATCCGTGACTTCGCGCAGATCGTCGCGGTGGCGGAAGCCGAGCGCGGTGGGACCGAGGATGTTGGCGCGCGGAGGGCGGTCGGCCGGGCGCGGCGAGCGGGGTGTGCCCGGGGGTGGTGCATGGGGCCCGGCGAAGGCGCGCACAACTCGGTAAAAGGTCTCCGCTGCGCCCCAGTTCTCTTTCTTCGCATAGGAGGGGAGCTCGAGGGGCACGATCGGCACCTCAAGCCCTGCCGTGCGCGCGAGGCCCTGCGGATCGTCCTGGATGAGTTCGGCGGTGCAGGAGGCGCCGACCAGGATCGCTGCGGGATGGAAACGCTCATGCGCCTCAATCAGCGCGGCGCGGAACAGGTTCGCTGTGTCGCCGCCGAGGTCGCGCGCCTGGAAGGTGGTGTAGGTGACGGGCGGACGCGAAGGGCGCCGCTCGATCATGGTGAACAGGAGGTCGGCGTAGGTGTCGCCTTGCGGCGCGTGCAGCACGAAGTGCACGTCGCGCATGGCGGAGGCGATGCGCATCGCGCCGACATGCGGAGGCCCTTCATAGGTCCACACCGCGAGCTGCATCTGCCTACACTTTCAGCCTCTGTGCCCGATCGAGAGGCCGCGCGAACAGGCCAGCGAGATCGCCTGCCTGGTCGTAGCCCTGGATCGGGGTGAAGACGAGCTCGATCGACCACTTGGTGGTGAAGCCCTCCGCCTCGAGCGGATTGGCAAGCCCAAGCCCGCAGACCGTGATGTCGGGCCGCGCATGGCGGCAACGGTCGAGCTGGCGATCGACGTGCTGGCCTTCGCTGAGCGCAACGCCGTCGGGCAGCAGGCGAAGCTCCGCGGCAAGCAGCCCGCGGTGCAGGTAGGGCGTGCCGATCTCGAGCGGGCGCATGCCGCATTCGCGGGCGAGGAAGCGGGCGAGCGGCACTTCGATCTGGCTGTCGGGGAACAGAAACACACTCTTGCCCTCGAGCAGCGGGCGGTGTGCGGCGAGCGCCTTCTCCGCCCGCGCAACGCCAAGCGCCGTCGCGTCGCGGAAGCGGGAGGGTAGGACGTCGCACGCCTCGGCGGCGGCGCGCAGCCAACCCGTGGTGCCTTCAGCGCCGAGGGGGAAGGGCGCGACGAGGTGGCGGCAGCCGCGGGCTTCGAGGGCGCGGGCAGTATCGCCGAGCCAGGGTTGGGCGAGGAGAAACAGCGTGCAGGGGCCGATCGCCGGCAGGCCGGTCGATCGCCTTGGCGGCAGCACATCGACGCGGTCGAGACCCATCGCGGCGAAGAGGCGCAGCATCTGGTCCTCGACCACATCGGGAAGAACACCGACCACGAGCAGGCGTGGGCCGTGGTCCGTCGCTTCAGGCAGGTGTGGCACCAGCGCGGCGAGGCAGGCGTCTTCGCCCTGCGTGAAGGTCGTCTCGATGCCGGAACCGGAATAGTTCAGGACACGCACGCGCGGCGCAAAGCGTGCGTCGAGTCGTTCAGCCGCCCGCTTGAGGTCGAGCTTGATGACCTCGGAGGGGCAGGAGCCGACCAGGAACAACAGCCGGATGTCCGGGCGGCGGGCGAGCAGACGTTCCACCACGCGATCGAGTTCGGCGTTGGCGTCGGCAAGCCCGGCAAGGTCGCGCTCCTCGATGATGGCGGTGGCGAAGCGCGGTTCGGCGAAGATCATCACGCCGGCTGCTGACTGCATCAGGTGAGCGCAGGTCCGGCTGCCGACGATCAGGAAGAAGGCGTCCTGGATCTTGCGGTGCAGCCAGACGATGCCGGTAAGGCCGCAGAACACCTCGCGCTGGCCGCGCTCGCGCAGCACCGGCAGGTCGCTGCAGCCGGGTGTGGCGCGCGCGGTAGCGGCGGCGAGGCTCATGCGACGGCCCTGCCGCCGAGGGCGGCCTCGTCGCGCCGCGCCTGGCGGAGCTTGAGCACGAACTGGGCGGCGTTGACGACGTAGGCCGCGTAGGCGGCCAGCGCCACCACCATCTGCTCCCGCGCATCCCCGATGCCAAAGGACAGCATGACGAGGTACGCTGTGTGCAGGGCGATCACCAGCATCGAGAACACGTCTTCCCAGAAAAATGGTCGGGCGAACAGGTAACGGCCGAAGACGTCCTTTTCCCAGATCGCGCCGGTGATCATGATCGTGTAAAGAACGACTGTTTTCGCGATCACCGAGATCTCGGCGAGTAGCTGTCCTTCGCCGGTGGCGAGAAAGCGCATCACCAGGGCAAGGCTGACCAGGAAGACGGCGAACTGAAGCGGGGCGAGGATCCCCTGCACCACCGTCCAGGGCGAGGCGTCTCGCCGGGCGCGTTCCTCCGGCGTGTAGAGCGGCGGGCGGAGGCGTCGGTCGACGCTTGGCTTAGCGAACTGGACCTGGGCGCACCCGGCGGAGGTGCCCCAGGGGCAGGCATCGACGGTGTCGATCAGGCGGTTCAGGCTGCCGAGTGTAAGCATTGCTTGACAAGCTCCCCCTCGGGTGGGTCACGCTGGTGTGAGGTCAGTCGTCGGGCGACCTGTCCTGGGTCGCTGATCGCAGAGGGATCGTGGGGGTGACGTCAGATTGTTACGGTCCCGCAGCATATCCTCCTCCCGGCGCCCGACGGGGCGCGCGAGGAAGAGGCTAAGGAAGGCGAGGCAGGAGTGTCAAGCGGGATTGACGTAACGCGCGCTTGACAGGCCGCGCCGCATCACGGCTAGATGAAGCGACGGAGGAAGGGTGCCATGGCCGCAGTTCAGGACAGCCAAGCGAGCGGCAGAGCCGACCGGGCCAATGCCCTTTCCAGGCAGCGCCGGCCACCCGCTCCGCCCGCCATGGCGAACAGCGCCGACGCCGACCACGCGGGCCCACTCTCCCGCACCGGCCTCGCCACCGCCGTCGAAACCCGGGTCGTGCCCTGGATGGTGCTCGCCCACCGCACCCCGAACCACGCGGGGTGCTGCTGCGACACGGCCAGCTGCGTCAGTGCAGCCGACATCGCTGCGCTGGCCGACGAGGCCCGTCGCAACGACCTCGCTGCTGCCCTCGCCCGGGTGGAGTGCCACTGGCGCGCGGGGCTGCCGCTTGATCGGCTCTATCTCGAACTGGTCGGCCCGGCCGCCGTGCAGCTCGGCCAGATGTGGCACGAAGATACGGCGAGCATGGCCGAGGTCACGGTGGGGCTCGCCTGCCTGCAGCGTCTGATCCACACCCTCGGCCCTGCCTTCCATCAGGACGACCTCAGGCCCGATCCGAAGCGCCGGATCCTGCTCGCGCCCATGCCCGGCGAACAGCACAGTTTTGCCCTGATCATCATCGCCGAGTTCCTCCGCCGCGCAGGCTGGGACGTCGATTGCGGCCGCGTCCTGTCCCTCTCTGCCCTCTGCGCTCTTCTCAAGCGCGAGTGGTTCGCCCTGGTGGGACTTTCCGTCAGTTGCACGGGACGGATCGATGCCGTCGGCGGCGCGATCCACGCTCTGCGCGCCGCCTCGCGCAACCGTTCGCTCGGCGTGCTCGTCGGCGGTCCTTTGTTCGCCGCCAACCCCGACCTTGTCGTCCAGGTCGGTGCCGACGCCATGGCGATCGATGCGCGACATGCTGTCGCCCAGGCCGAAAGCCTGCTCTCAATGCTCGCGCCCGCGAGTTGAGGATGCGCGGCTCATGCCGTACCCCTCCGCCCTTCATCAAGCCCGCCCCCAGGGCGCCATCAGAGGTCGGAGGACGTGATCAGCTTTGCCGCAGCCCGCGAGTCGCTGGGCATACTCGATGCCGAAACAACCGCGCGCCTGCTCACGGCCGCTGCCGATGTCACGCTCGTCGTCGATGAGGATGGCGTGATCCAGGACATCGCCTTCTCGTCGGAGGAACTGGCGCGCGAACTCGCCGCGGCGGAACCGTTGCGCGGCCGGCTGTGGACCGACACCGTGGCCGAGGACAGTCGCACCAAGGTCGTCGAGCTGATCCGCGAAGCGAGCGCGGAGGTGGCAACGCGCTGGCGTCACGTCAACCACATCGGCGCGGGCGGCACATCGGTGCCCGTGATGTTCTCCGCCATCAAGGTCGCCAACGCCCCGCGCGCTCTCGCTTTCGGAAGAGACCTCCGCCCGCTCTCCGCCCTGCAACAGAGGCTAGTCGAGGCCCAGGCCGCCATGGAGCGCGACTACTCGCGCCTGCGCCAGGCCGAGACCCGGTATCGGCTGCTCTTCCAGACCGCGATCGAGCCGGTGTTGATCCTCGATGCCACGTCGGGCCGGATCGTCGAGGCCAACCTCGCTGCCGCCTCGCTCGCGCGCGACAAGCGCCTCGTTGGGATGGTGTTCGCCGACCTGCTCGATCCGGCAAGCCACGACACGCTGATCGCCCTCGTCGCTCAAGTGCGCGCGACAGGACGGGGCGACGACATCGCCGTCCGCCTGGCCGCCGATCAACGCGAGGTCAGGCTCTCCGCGACCCTGTTCCGCCAGGACGGCTCCCTTCTCGTTCTCGTCCGCCTCTCCGAACGCCCTGACGGGGAGCGCGCGCCCGCCCTGCCCCATGAGAAGACCAAGCTCCTGAAGCTGATCGAACGCGCCCCGGACGCGTTCGTCGTCACCGACACCGAAGGACGGGTGATCACCGCCAACGCCGCCTTTCTCGAAATGACCCAGGTGCCGGCGGAGGAACAGGTGCAGGGCCAGTCGCTCGACCGCTGGCTCGGCCGCTCCGCCGTCGATCTCGACGTCCTGCTCGCCACCTTACGCGGCGGCGCCCCTGTGCGACTGTTCGCCACCCAACTGCGCGGCGCACTCGGTGCGACGACGGAGGTCGAGATCTCCGGCGCGACCCTGGTCAATGGCGGCAAGCCCTGCCTTGGCTTCGCCATTCGCGATGTCGGACGCCGTTTCGCCCCCGCCCAGGCGACCCAGACGCCGGTCACACGCTCCGTCGAGCAACTCACCGAACTGATCGGCCGCGTGCCGCTCAAGGATCTGGTGCGCGAGGCGACCGACGTGATCGAGCGGCTTTGCATCGAAGCCGCCCTCGAACTCACCAACGACAATCGTGCTTCCGCTGCCGAGATGCTGGGCCTCTCGCGGCAGAGCCTGTACGTGAAGCTTCGCCGCTATGGGCTCGTCGGGCCCGACGACGGGGGCGAGGGCTGATGCCGGACGGATCGGCGGCACTGCGCGTTGTCGCGGCCAGGGCCGTTCCGGCCGCGCCGCGCTGTCCCGACCCGCGCGCGGTGCTCGAACTCTTGAAGCCAATCACCTGGTTTGCGCCGATGTGGGCCTTCGGCTGCGGCGTGGTGTCCGCCGGTGGTCCCTCCTGGGCGCAGCTGCCGTGGGTCCTGCTCGGCGTCATCCTTGCCGGTCCTCTCGTGTGCGCGATGAGCCAGGCGGTGAACGACTGGTTCGATCGTCACGTCGATGCAATCAACGAGCCCCAAAGGCCCATTCCCTCGGGGCGCCTGCCCGGGCGATGGGGGCTGTGGATTGCGCTCGCCTGGACTGCTCTGTCGCTGGCGGTGGCAGCTCTCTTGGGCGGCTTCGTGTTCTGGGCAGGCGTGGTCGCGATCGCTGCGGCCTGGAGCTACTCTGCCCCCCCTGTCCGGCTGAAGCGCGAGGGCTGGCTCTCAGCCAGCGTGTGCGCCTTCTCCTACGAGGGCCTGCCGTGGGTGACGGGCGCTGCGCTCGTCGCAGGCGGCGTTCCGGATGGACGCATCTTCGCCCTCGCCGCGCTCTACTCTGCCGGCGCGATCGGCATCATGATTCTCAACGACTTCAAGTCGGTCGAGGGAGACCGTGCCTCGGGGCTTGCCTCTGTCCCTTCGGTGCTGGGGATCGACAACGCGGCCAATGTCGCCTGCGTGCTTATGGCAGCACCGCAGATTGGGGTGATCGCGCTGCTCGGCGACTGGGGCCGCACCATCCATGCCGCGATTGTTGCCGCCCTCCTCGCCGCTCAGGTCGTTCTGATGGTGCGTCTCCTCGACAACCCCGTCGAGCGCACCCCGTGGTACAACGCAACCGGAACGAGCCTCTACGTGCTGGGCATGCTCGCCTCCGCGTTCGCGGTTGCTCCCTTTGGAGGAGGAACCATCGGATGACGGCACGAAGCCTCTCTTGGGCCGGCATCGTCCGCCTCGGTCTTGTGCAGACGGCACTCGGCGCCATCGTTGTGCTCACCACTTCGGCGCTCAACCGGGTCATGGTGGTCGAACTGGCGCTGCCGGCGACGCTGCCGGGCGTGCTGGTCGCGCTGCACTATGCTGTGCAGATGCTGCGCCCACGCCTTGGCTACGGCTCAGACATGGGCGGGGCGCGCACACCCTGGATTATCGGTGGGATGGCCGTGCTTGCAGTGGGCGGCACGCTCGCCGCAATCGCGACCGCATGGATGGAGACGGCGCGAGTGCCGGGCATCGCGCTTGCGGTCGTCGCCTTTCTGCTGGTTGGTCTCGGTGTCGGCGCGGCTGGCACCTCTCTCCTCGTTTTGCTCGCCTCGCGGACCGTGCCGCAGCGCCGGCCGGCGGCTGCCTCCATCGTCTGGATCATGATGATCGCGGGCTTCGTGGTGACCACTGCCGCCGCTTCGCGATTCCTCGACCCCTACTCCCCGGTGCGGCTGATCACGGTGTGCGCCGTCGTGTCTCTGATGGCCTTCCTTGTGGCCTGCCTTGCTGTGTGGGGCGTGGAGCGCGCAACCGCGCCGCAGGCAGAAGAGAAAACACCACTCAAGGTGCCATTCTTCGATGCCCTGCGCGAAGTCTGGCAGGAGCCCGAGGCACGGCGGTTCACGGTGTTTGTGTTCGTCTCGATGCTTGCCTATTCGGCGCAAGACTTGATCCTCGAGCCGTTCGCCGGTGCGGTGTTCGGCCGTACCTTGGGCGAGAGCACGCAGCTGACGGCGGTGCAGAACAGCGGCGTGCTGGCCGGGATGATCCTAGTCGCGGTCGCGGGGTCGGCATTCGGCGCGCATCGCGTTTCTGCCTTGCGCGCAATCACCATCGTAGGCTGCTTCGCTGCTGCCGCGGCGATCTTTGGCCTGGCGGTCGCGGGCTATCACACGCAGGCCTGGCCGCTCGCCACCTCTTACTTTGGGCTTGGTCTTGCCAATGGCGTCTATGCCGCCGCCGCCATCGCCACCATGATGCAGCTCGTCGCGCGCGGCCGGGAGAGCCGTGAGGGCTTGCGTATGGGGCTGTGGGGCGCAGCCCAGGCAATCGCCTTCGGAGTTGGCGGACTGGCCGGTGCGGCTGCCCTCGACGTGGCACGGCTCATCACGGGATCGACCACGGGAGGTTTCGCCGCCGTGTTTATCGTCGATGGCATGCTGTTCCTCCTGTCGGCCTGGCTTGCCTCAGGTGTGGCTCGGGACCGCGCTGCCGAACCCGCGATGACCTCGATCAAGGCCGCGGCTATTCGTTGAGCGGAGGATGACGTCCATGACCGGAGGCGAGTGTTTCGATGTCGTGGTGGTCGGGGGGGGGCCTGCGGGCGCGACCGCAGCAGCGGACCTCGCTCGCTCGGGCCACCACGTTCTGCTGCTCGACAAGGCGGGGCGCATCAAACCTTGTGGCGGAGCGATTCCGCCGAAGCTGATCTCCGACTTCGCGATCCCAGAGTCGCTTCTCGTCGCCAAGGTGCGCGCGGCCCGCATCGTCTCGCCTTCCGCCCGCGAGGCGTCGATGCCGGTCCCGGAGGGCGGCTTCGTCGGCATGGTCGATCGCGAACATTTCGACGAGTGGTTGCGCAACCGCGCCGCCCTCTTGGGGGCGGAGCGTCGGGCAGGCACCTTCGAGCGTGTCGAACGCGACGAGGATGGAGCGACACGGGTGCTCTACCGTCCGAAGGGCGCCCCGCCGGAGGCACCGCTCTCATCCGTTCGTGCGCGAGCGGTGATCGGGGCGGATGGAGCGAATTCCGCCGTCGCCCGCCAGTGCATTCCTGGCGCGGAACAGAAGCGGCTCGTCTTCGCCTACCATGAGATCGTGCGTTCGCCGCACGGTGCGCCGCGCGCCCAGTTCGATGGAGAGCGTGCCGACGTCTACTACCGCGGTTCCCTGTCGCCCGACTTCTACGCATGGATTTTCCCGCACGGCGAGACGACCTCCGTCGGCACGGGGTCAGCGCACAAGGGCTTCAGCCTGAAGGGGGCGGTGCGCGACCTCCGCGCGATCGCTGGGCTCGATCAGGTGGAGACGATCCGCCGCGAAGGCGCGCCTATCCCGCTCAAGCCGCTCAAGCGCTGGGACGACGGGCAGAACATCCTGCTGGCAGGCGATGCTGCGGGCGTGGTCGCCCCCGCCTCCGGCGAGGGCATCTTCTACGCCATGCTGGGCGGGCGTTTCGCGGCGGAAGCGGTGAACGAGTTTCTCGCCACCGGCAAGGCGGCGGCCCTCGCCCAAGCCCGCCGCCGCTTCATGCGCCTGCACGGGCCAGTGTTCTGGATCCTCGGCATCATGCAGGACTACTGGTACGGCAACGATGCCCGGCGGGAACGGTTCGTCGCGATCTGCCGCGACCCCGATGTGCAGTATCTCACCTGGGATGCGTACATGAACAAGGAGCTGGTGAAGGCCCGCCCGCTCGCTCACGTGCGCATCTTCTTCAAGAACCTCGCGCATCTGTCCGGCATTGTGCCGGCTTGGTCGCGGCCGCGAACCGCCTGAACCCGTGCCTGGAGTTGGGTGATGTCCTCTGTCTCCTCCGACGTCGAGACGAAACTGGTTCCCTCGCACGAGGGGCTGATCGGCCCCTGCACGCGTGGCATGCCCGACGGTGCGATGGTGCCGCCGCACGGGCCGGAGCTGCCCTTGCGCGTCGGCACGCGCGGCTCACCGCTCGCGCTGTGGCAGACGCGTGATTTCCTCGCCCTCATCACGCGCTTCTGCCCCCTGCTGCGTGAGTTTGATGCGTTCCGCGAACATGTCATTGCCACCACTGGCGACCGCATTCAGGACAAGCGGCTGGCCGACATTGGCGGCAAGGGCCTGTTCGCGAAGGAAATCCACGAGGCGCTGCTCGATCGGCGGATCGATTTCGCCGTCCACTCTCTGAAGGATCTGGAGACCGAGTTGCCGCCCGGCATCGTGCTCGCCTGCACGCTGAAGCGTGAGGACCCCCGGGATTCCCTGATCCTCGGCCCAAACTGCGACGCGGTCGATTCCGGTTCGCCATGGGCGGCGTTGCCGAAAGGCGCGGTCGTCGGCACCTCTTCGGTGCGGCGGCAATCGCAACTGTTGCACGCGCGGCCCGATCTCACCGTCGTTCTCCTTCGCGGCAATGTGCAGACACGGCTGGCCAAGGTTCGCGACCGCGCAGTTGACGCCTCCCTGCTTGCCATCGCTGGCCTCAAGCGTCTTGATCTGGCCCGCGAGGCAGACTGCGTGATCGACCCCGAGGTCATGGTTCCCGCCGCGGGGCAGGGCATTGTCGGTGTCACGGTGCGCGAGGAGGACGAGGAACTGCGCGAACTCCTCGCTGCCATCGCGGACTGGGAGTCGACCATCGTCGCTACCGCCGAGCGCGCTCTGCTCGCCACACTCGACGGCTCCTGCCGCACGCCCATTGGTGCGCACGCGGTGATCACGGCCCAGCGCACCCTGCGCCTCACTGGCCTTGTGGCTCGCGTCGATGGCTCCTTCCTGCTCAAGCGCACCATTGAGGGCTCGCCCAAAGACGCTGCCCGACTGGGACGCGAGCTTGGACGCAGCCTGAGGCGTGACTCACCGGCGGATGTGTTTGCGTGAGCGCAGTCCCCGCCGCCCTGCTCGACACGCAAGCCGGCACGGCGAGGGACGAACGCGTCGTCCTGGTGGATGAGCAAGATCGTGCTCTCGGCACGATGGCGAAGCTCGCTGCGCATCGCGAAGGCAGGCTGCATCGGGCGCTCTCCGTCGTTCTCCGCTCACCGGACGGGCGGCTGCTGATGCAGCGTCGCGCTCAGGGCAAGTACCATTCGGGCGGGGTATGGACGAACACCTGCTGTTCGCATCCTCGGCCTGGCGAGGATCCGGAGGAGGCAGCACGACGACGGCTGTCCGAGGAAATGGGAATCCACCTCACGCGCCTCGAGCCCCTGTTCGAAACGGTCTATCGTGCCGAGGTGGGCGAAGGGCTCATCGAGCACGAGTACGTCCACGTGTTCGGTGCCGTCTGGGAGGGTCACATCGAGCCCGACCCCGCGGAGGTGGAAGACTGGGCCTGGGTCGATCCCCTGGAGCTCAAGCGGGAGTTGGCGCGCTACCCCGAGCGCTACTCCGCGTGGTTCCGTCGCTACGCCGAACTGTTCTGGGACCGGATGGTCGGCTGACACCTTCACCGGTCGGACAGACAAGGGGCGCAAGGCCAATATGGCCATGACGGGAGCCTGCCTCGCTGGTCTCCCCCGCACGGTTCGGTGCGGCGCGGGCGCAAACCTCGCGCCATGACGCGTGCGCCTCATCGCGGTTCGCTCCAAGCCGTGGTGTTCGACCAAGCCGGCCCAATCCTCGATTGCGGCAGCTGCCTTCCGATGAATGCTGTCGTGCCTGGCTCTGTCGCGGTCGCAGAGAACGCGCTGCACGAGGCTTGGGGTACACTGGGCGATCGGTTCGCGTGCCGAACTTCCGCCTGTTCCTCAGACCATCGAAACGTCCCTGCCTCGTGGCCAAAAACCCAGGGCGACGCACAAGGTCACAGAACTGCAACGCGTCCGTCACGGAACTGACGCGAGCATCGTGGGAGAAGAACAGGGGGCGGCAGAGACCGCCCGCTCTCGCCGCAAGGGGAATGCCGGATGATGCGCCGTACTCTGATCGCCGCAGCGCTTGTCGCCATCGCTCTGCCCGCCGAGGCGCAGCGCACGCGGCTTACTGTCTACACAGCTTTCGAGAACGACCAGCTCCCTGTCTTCAAGCAGGCGGCCGAAGCCGCATTGCGCGATGTGGAGATCATTTGGGTGCGCGACAGCACCGGCGTGGTGACGACGCGTCTTCTCGCGGAGAAGGACAATCCTCGTGCCGACGTGATCTGGGGCCTTTCGGTGTTCAGCCTGATCAGGCTCGAAGCCGAGAACATGCTCGAGCCCTACACGCCAAGGGATGCGATGGCGCTACGCCCGCAATTCCGATCGCGCCGCGACCCGATGACCTGGGTCGGGCTCGACGCCTTCGTTTCCGCTGTCTGCTTCAACACCGCGGTTGCCCGCCAGCGCAACCTGCCGCGTCCTGACACCTGGAACGACCTTCTCAACCCCGCCTTCCGCGGCTTGATCGCGATGCCGAACCCGGCCTCCTCCGGCACCGGTCTGCTCACCGTGGCAGGCTGGCTCGCCACCCGCGGCGAGCAGGCGGCCTGGGACTACATGACGCGGCTGCACGAGAACATCGCCGTCTACACCCACTCCGGCAGTGCGCCATGCAACAATGCCGCACGCGGCGAATACGCGATCGGCCTATCCTTCGACATGCGGGCGGTCGCGCTGAAGAACCAGGGCGCGCCGATCGAGATCATCGTGCCGACCGATGGCGTCGGCTTCGACCTTGAGGCTGCTGCGATCCATCGCGGCACGCGCCATCTCGACGCGGCGAAGCGGCTGATGGATTTCGCCGTCTCGAAGGAGGCGATGGCGCTCTACGGCCGCTACTACGCTCTGCTCGGGCGCGAGGACGTGCAGCCTACGGTGCAGAACTATCCGCCCGAGTTCGCCCAGCGGCTCGCCGAGATGGACTTCGCGAAGGTCGCTGCCGATCGCGACCGCATCCTCGCTGATTGGTCGCGCCGCTTCGACGCCAAGTCGGCGCCGCGCAACTGACACGGCCCGGCTGACTGAAGGCGTCGCCGTGGAAGGCACGGTCGTCCGGCCCTCGACGACTGGGAAGGCGCGCGGAGCCAAACCGTCCCTGGTCGTCGAGCGGGTGACGAAGCGCTTCGGTGCCTTCGTCGCCGTCGACGACGTTTCGCTTGTTGTTGGCCGAGGCGAGTTCGTCTGCTTCCTCGGCCCCTCAGGCTGCGGCAAGACCACCTTGTTGCGCGCGATCGCTGGCCTCGATCCACCGGACGAGGGACGAATCATCCAGGACGGGCGGGATGTCTCGGCCCTGCCGCCGTCGGCGCGCGACTTCGGCATCGTCTTTCAGTCCTATGCCCTGTTCCCGAACATGACGGTGGCAGCGAATGTCGGTTACGGGCTCGTGTCGCAGCGCAAGCCCAGGGCGGAAATCGACAGGCGCGTGCGGGACCTGCTCGATCTCGTCGGGCTCGCGGACCAGGCGTGGAAGTATCCGGCCCAGCTCTCTGGCGGCCAGCAGCAGCGCGTGGCGCTGGCCCGGGCTCTTGCCATGGACCCGGGCCTTCTCCTGCTCGATGAGCCGCTCTCCGCTCTCGATGCGCTCGTTCGCGCGCATTTGCGCGAGGAGATCAAGGCCCTGCAGCGCCGCCTTGGCATCACCACGATCATGGTGACCCACGACCAGGAGGAGGCACTGTCCATCGCCGACCGTGTTGTGGTGATGAACCGGGGTCGGATCGAACAGGTCGGCACGCCGGAGGAGGTCTACCGCCACCCGCGCACCCTGTTCGTCGCCGGCTTCGTCGGTCGCATGAACAGTCTTCCCGGCACCGTGCTCGATCCGGCGCACATACAGGTCGGAGCGGTTCAGTTCACCTGCCGGGCTGCAGCCGGACGCGCTGCCGGGGAGGCCGTGCACATCTGCCTTCGTCCCGAGGATCTCCTGCCGGCCGCCCCCGCAGAAGTCGGTACCCGGCTCGCGGCGACCGTTCGGGGCGTCGAGTATCTAGGCTCGATCGCGCGGGCGATGCTCGATGCTGCGGGCCTGCCGCTGGTGATGGAGGTGCAGGACTCGGCACTGCGTCGCCTCGCGCTGCGGCCCGGTGCTGCGATCGAGATCGTCGTGCCAGCGGATCGCGTGCTGTTGTTCGACTGCACGGAGTGAGCGATGGCGGTCGTCGCCGCTGCAAAGGTCCGTCCCGTCTGGTCGGCCGATGACAAGCTGCTGGTGGCAGTGGTTGCAGCTGCGAGCCTGTTCCTCGCCATCTTCCTGCTCTTCCCGCTCACCACCCTGTTCCTCGAGAGCTTCCGCGACCAGCGCGGCGCTTTCGTCGGGTTCGCCAACTATCTGCGCTACTTCGAGACACCTGCCCTCGTCGGTAGCCTGTGGAACAGCGTTTGGACGGCCGTGGTGACAACCGTCATCGTGATCCCGGCCGCGTTCGTCTTCGCCTACGCGATGACGCGCAGTGCGGTTCCAGGCAAGGCGCTGTTTCGCGCGATTGCGCTGATCCCGATCCTAGCGCCCTCGCTCTTGCCGGCGCTCGCGCTGATCTACGTGTTCGGCAACCAGGGCATGCTGCGGAACCTGCTGTTCGGCCACTCCATCTACGGCCCTCTGGGCATCGTGGTGGCGCAGGTGTTCTATACCTTTCCCCATGCGTTCCTGATTCTCGCCACCGCCCTCAGCGGCGCCGATGCGCGTCTCTACGAAGCAGCGGAGGCGTTGCGTGCCTCGCGGCTTCGGGTGTTGCGCACCGTCACCCTGCCCATGGCGCGCTACGGCATGGTGTCGGCCTCGTTCGTCGTCTTCACCCTCGTCCTGACCGATTTCGGCATCCCGAAGGTGATTGGGGGCTCGTTCCCCGTGCTGGCGACCGAGGTCTACAAGCAGGTGGTCGGGCAGCAGAACTTTCAGATGGGTGCGGTGGTGGGCGTGGTGCTGCTGGTTCCGGCCCTGTTCGCTTTCGCCGCCGATCAATGGGCGCAGCGCCGACAGGTGGCGGTGGTCGGCGTCCGCGCCGTTCCCTTTGTTCCGAAGCCGCGTCCGCTGCGCGACGGTCCGCTTTTCCTGTTCTGCGTGCTCGTCTCCGTCCTGATGCTCGGACTGGTCGGCGTTGCAGTGTGGGGCAGCCTGGTCACGTTCTGGCCATGGAATCTGACACTGAGTTTGCGCAATTACGCGTTCGGCACCTTCATCTCGGAGGGTTGGGGCACGTGGTGGACGTCGGTTCGCCTCTCCTTCTGGACGGCAGTGATCGGTGCGCCGCTCGTCTTCGTCTTCGCCTACGCGATGGAGCGAACGCGCAAGGGGGCTGTCGTGGCTTCCCTCCTTCGCCTTCTCGCCATCATTCCCCTTGCGGTGCCTGGGCTCGTGCTCGGCATCGCCTACATCTTCTTTTTCAACGCCCCTGCCAATCCTCTGGGCTTTCTCTATGGCACGCTCGCCATCCTGGTGCTCAATTCGATGGTGCATTTCTACACGGTTGGGCATCTCGCGAGTCTCACTCAGTTGAAGAGCCTCGATCCGGAGTTCGAGGCCGTTTCCGCATCGCTCAAAGTGCCGATTTTACGCACCTTCTCCAGCGTCATTCTCCCGATGTCGCTGCCCGTGCTGCTCGATGTCGCGATCTACCTCTTCGTCAACGCAATGACGACCGTCTCGGCTGTGGTGTTCCTTTACGCGCCAGGCATCATGCCCGCCTCGGTTGCAGTGGTGCAGATGGACGAGGCGGGCTTCGCTTCTCCTGCTGCCGCCATGGCGACGGTGATCCTGCTCACCTCGGCGGCGGTGAAGGGGGTGCATGTGGCGGTTGATGATTGGCTCTCCGCTCGCACTCAGGCCTGGAAGCGGCGCTGAGGCCTATTCCGACCCTGCGGGCTGCACGCTAGCCTCTCGGCATGGCATGGCAGCAAAGGCTTAAGCGACCGGATAAGAACGCCGTCGAGGCCGCCGTGGCGGAACTGACCTTCCGCTTTGGCGAGCGATGCACGACCAACTCGGCGATACGCGAACGGCACGGCAGCGATGAGTCGTGGCACCCGCCGTCCCTGCCAGACGCGGTCGTCTTCGCCGAAACCGTCACGGAGGTTCAGGCCGTCGTCGGCGTGTGTGCCGCGCATGGCGTGCCGCTCATCGCCTATGGGACGGGAACAAGCCTGGAGGGGCACGTTGCCGCCCTAGCCGGCGGTATCTCGCTCGACCTTTCGCGGATGAACCGTGTGCTTCAGGTGCGAGCTGAGGATCTCGACTGCACGGTGGAACCTGGCGTGACGCGCCAGCAGCTCAACACCTATCTTCGCGACACGGGGCTTTTCTTTCCGCTCGATCCGGGGGCCGATGCGTCTCTTGGCGGCATGGCCGCTACACGTGCCTCAGGCACCAATGCCGTGCGCTACGGCACAATGCGCGATGTCGTGCTCTCGCTGGGTGTGGTGCTGTCGGACGGGCGGTTTATCCGCACGGGCCGACGTGCGCGCAAGTCCGCAGCCGGCTACGATCTCACGCGGCTCTTCGTCGGCTCTGAAGGCACGCTCGGCGTTATTGTCGAACTGACCGTTCGGCTATTCGGCATTCCTGAGCGGATCGCGGCTGCGGTTCTGCCGTTTCCCACCATGGAGGGAGCGGTGCAGACGGTGATCGAGGCCCTGCAGCTGCAGATTCCCCTTGCTCGGATCGAGCTTCTCGATGAGGTTCAGATGGCGGCATGCAACCGCCACTCGGCTCTTGGGCTCGCCGAAGTTCCCACCTTGTTCGTTGAATTCCACGGCAGCCCGGCGTGCGTTGACGAGCAGATTGCGCAGCTGCGTGCTCTCGCGGAAGGCAAGGGTTGCAAGAGTTTCGCCTTTGCCGGCGACCAGCAGGAACGGAACCGATTGTGGCGCGCGCGTCATGAGGCCTACTATGCGGCGTTGTCGCTCCGTCCGGGAGCGAGAGGCTGGCCTACGGACGTCTGCGTGCCGATTTCGCGGCTTTCGGAGTGCATCCTGGAGACGAAGCGAGATCTTGCGCGATCGAACCTTCTGGC
>CALBEG010000207.1 GCA_937927455.1 uncultured Elioraea sp.
GCATCGACGACAAGGGCGACCGCCCGCGTGCCCCGCACCGACGGCGCCGGCTCCTGACACAGACGCACGCCCAGCTGGCTCGTCGTCTCCGCCCGCAACCGCCACTCATCGAGCAGCCGCTTCAGGCGAACGAGCGAACGAACCCGGGCGAACAGGGTCTCGTCATCCACCGGCTTGGTCAGGAAGTCGTCCGCCCCGGCCTCCAATCCGCGCACCCGCTCGGAGCTCTCGCCCAGGGCGGTGACCATGACGATCGGGATGTGCTCGGTGGCCCGGTCGGCTTTGAGCCGGGCGCACACCTCGAACCCGTCCATCCCAGGCATCATCACGTCGAGCAGAATAAGGTCGGGAGCCCAGACGGGTGCCAAGTCCAGAGCGGCGGGCCCTGACTGCGCGGTGCGCACCTCGTAGTACTCGGCGGCGAGCCGGGCTTCGAGGAGCTTCACGTTGGAAAGGACGTCGTCGACGACGAGGATGCGCGCGCTCATGAGCCCTGTCGGCACCCGCGGGCGCTGAGCTGTGCCCGCTCAAGGTCGTGTATCATGCCACGGCCTCAGATCCAGTGCACGATCTTCTCCGACGGCACGGTCGACGCTGTCATCGAAGTGCGATAGTGCTGCAATCGTTAGGATGCTTGTCCGAGAGTCCTTCCTTCGCAACCCCCGACTCAGGCTTTCCAAGGCATGACCCAGGCCCACGCCGAGGGCGCTCCAGGCGCTCATTCAGGTCTTTCCGCTGCTGCGCGCGGTTGGCTGTTCTTCCGCCGCTGGTTGGCCAACCCTCTCGAGATGGGCTCGATCGTGCCCTCATCTCCGGTGCTGGGGCGCAAGATCGCGGAGGTGGTGCGCGCGGGGCCGCCCGGGCCAATCCTTGAGCTCGGCGCCGGCACAGGCGCCATCACCCGAGCCTTGCTCGATGGCGGGATCTCTCCCTGGCGGCTGACGGTGATCGAGATCGTGCCGGAGATGGCGGAGGTGCTGAGCCGAAGCTTCCCCGGCGTGACGGTGATCTGCGGCGACGCCTGGAACCTTTCCGACATTCTCGATCCTGCCCTGCACGGCACGATCGGCTCGGTGGTCTGCGGCATTCCTCTCGTTCTTCTGCCGCGCGAGAAGCAGGCGTCGCTGATCGAAGCGATCGAGACAGTCGCCCCGGGCCAAGGCTTCCTGCACTACACCTACTGCATCACCTCGCCGCTTCCGATCCGTGTGCATGGCCTCCAGGGTCGGCGCGTCGCCTGGACCCCGCTCAACATCCCCCCCGCCTCTGTCTGGCACTACCGCCGCGCAGGGGCTTGATCGCAAACGGGGCGGAACCCACCTACCCGATCGGGTTGTTCCTGGGTCGCGCCGGCTTCACCCAGCGCGGCCTCCCGCCCCAGGTTCCCCATCACAGTCGTCGCAAGCGGAGGAGACGAAGCCATGGCCATGCTTCCGTCGCTGTTCGGCCCAGGCGGGCTCGACCGCATGATCGAGGAAATGCGCCGCCTGCAGGAAGGGCTGGAGAAGAGTTTCGGGTCTTTGGCACCGACGCCGGTTTTCCGCACCGACTGGCGCCCGGCGATCGACGTCAAGGAGACCGACACCGGGCTTGTCATCACCGCTGAACTGCCGGGGATGAGCGAGCAGGATGTCGAGCTTGCCGTCGAAGACGACCTGCTCACCATTAAAGGCGAGAAGAAGAGCGAATCCTCCAGAGAGGATAGGGGCTGGCACGTGCAGGAGCGCTCCTACGGCGCCTTTTCGCGCACGCTCCAGCTCCCCTTCACGCCGAAACCCGAGGATGTGACGGCGGAGTTCGCCAAGGGCGTGCTCACCATCACCATCCCCCGCCCCCCCGAACCCGGCAAACCCTCGACGCGGATCGCCATCAAGTCCGCCGGTTGAGACGGGCCTTTCCTGCCGATCGCGGACGCGTCACCCTCGCCTCCGACGGCATCGGGGGCGAGGGATGAGTCTGACGAGCCACGACCGCTACGACTACACGGCAATCGCCGAACGCACCGACTATGCCTGGCCGAACGGTGCCAGGCTCGCCGTCTACATCGGCCTCAACCTCGAACATTTCGCATTCGGGGAAGGGTTGGGCGCGGAACTCGCCCCTGGAGGTCCGCAGCCGGACGTCCTCAACTATGCCTGGCGCGACTGGGGCAACCGTGTTGGCGCGTGGCGGATGATCGAGCTTTTGGAGTCCCTCCGCCTGCCGGCATCGGTTCTCGTCAATTCGGCGATGTATGAGTACGCACCCTCCCTCCTCGCCGCGCACCGCGCGCGCGCGGATGAGATCGTCGGGCACGGCCGGACGAACGCTGAGCGCCAGTCGGTGCTCGACGAAGCGGCTGAGCAGGCCCTGATCGCGGACGCCACCGCGACCATCGCCGCGCACGAGGGCGCACCCCCGCGCGGGTGGCTCAGCCCCTGGATCGCGGAAAGCCGAACGACCCCGGATCTGCTGAAGGAGGCCGGCTACGCCTACACGCTGAACTGGTGCATGGACGACCAGCCAGTGTGGATGCGCACCCGCGCGGGTCCTCTGCTCGCCATCCCCTACCCGCAGGAGGCGAACGACATCCCCGCCATCGTCGCGCGCAAGGACGGGGCCGCCGAGTTCGCCGCCATCATTGTCGACACCTTCGACGAGATGCTCGAACAGGCCGCCCGCCAGCCGCTGGTCATGGGAATCGCGCTCCATCCCTACATCGTCGGCCGTCCGCACCGGCTCCGCCATCTGCGCTCCGCGCTGGCGCATATCGCCGCCCGGCGCGATCGAATCTGGTTCACCACCGCGGGCGCGATCTACGATGCGGTTTGCGCCCTGCCACCTGGAACCGTCCCCGGCGACTCTCGCGGACGTTGAGCCCCCTTCTCCACGCTTCTACCATGCGAGCGCATGCTCGCCCGCATCCCGACCTTTGCCTTCCACGGAATCGACACTGTCCCGGTCGAGGCGCAGGTGCAGATCGCGCCCGGCCTGCCGGCCTTCGCGCTGGTCGGCCTGCCGGACAAGGCCGTGGCCGAAAGCCGCGAGCGTGTCCGCGCCGCTCTCACCTCCATGGGTCTCTCGCTGCCGCCGAAACGGATCCTGGTCAACCTCGCTCCGGCCGATCTTGGCAAGGAAGGGAGCCACTTCGACCTTCCGATCGCGCTCGGGCTGCTCGCCGCGATGGACATCATCCCGCGCGAAGCGGCCTGCGCGCATGCCGCGCTCGGCGAACTCGGGTTGGATGGAAAGCTTGCCCCCGTCGCCGGTGTGCTGCCGGCGGCGATCGGCGCGGCCGCGCGGGGGCTTGGTCTCATCTGCCCTGCTCAGCAGGGGGCGGAGGCCGCCTGGTCGGGGCACGCGCCCATCCTGCCCGCTGAATCCCTGCTCCAGTTGGTCGCCCATTTCCGCGGCGACGGCGCGATCCCGCCCCCAGCCCGTCCCGCACCACCGCCCTCCCCGCCCGAACCCGACCTGCTCGATGTCAAGGGCCAGGAGACCGCCAAGCGTGCCCTCGAGGTCGCGGCAGCGGGCGGGCATAACCTGCTGCTGATCGGCCCTCCTGGCGCGGGCAAGTCGATGCTCGCGGCGCGCCTGCCCGGCCTGTTGCCCGACCTCACGCCCGCCGAGGCGCTGGAAGTCAGCATGATCCACTCCGTCGCCGGCCTGTTGCGGGAAGGTCGGTTGATCACCCGTCCGCCATTCCGTGAGCCGCACCACTCCGCCTCGCAGGCCGCCCTCGCCGGGGGTGGGCACCGCGCCAAGCCGGGCGAGATTAGCCTTGCGCATCGCGGCGTGCTGTTCCTTGACGAGTTGCCCGAGTTCCCCCGCCTGACCCTTGAGGCGCTACGCCAGCCGCTGGAAACGGGTCGCACCACCGTTGCTCGCGCTTCCGCCCATGTCACCTATCCGGCGCGGTTCCAGCTCGTTGCCGCGATGAACCCCTGTCGCTGCGGCCACCTCGGCGACCCATCGCGCGAGTGCGCCAAG
>CALBEG010000208.1 GCA_937927455.1 uncultured Elioraea sp.
CCTGTCTGGCGCCGTCATCGAAACCCGGGCGCTCGACGAACTCCTGCCAGACTGGCGGGCACTCGGCGCGCCGATCAGCACCGAAGCGCGCAGCGACCGCTTCCTGTTGCTGACCGAACGACGCGCGATCCGCCTGCCCACACCGCCACAGATGCACAACAAGGGCTGCTTCATCGTCAGCCTCGGTCAAGTCTGCCGCTGGCTTGCCACTCAGGCCGAGGCGCTCGGGGTCGAGATCTACGCCGGCTTCGCTGCGGCCGAGGTTCTGTACGACGGCGACCGCGTCGTCGGCGTCGCCACCGGCGACATGGGCGTTGCCCGCGACGGCACGCACAAGCCATCCTTCCAGCCGGGCATCGAGCTGCGCGCCACTTACACCCTGTTTGCCGAAGGCTGCCGCGGCCATCTGACCAGGAGGCTCGAAGCGCGCTACGGGCTGCGCGAAGGACGCGACCCCCAGACCTACGCCATCGGGCTGAAGGAGCTCTGGGAGGTTCCCCAGGAAAAGCACGAGCCGGGCCTGGTGCTGCACACCATCGGCTGGCCTTTGGATCATCGGACCTACGGCGGATCGTTCCTGTATCATTACGGTGACAACCTGATGGCCTACGGTTTCGTCATCGGGCTCGACTATCGCAACCCGTGGCTGTCGCCCTACGACGAGCTGCAGCGTTTCAAACTGCATCCCGCGATCCAACCCTACTTCGAGGGCGCGCGCCGGATTGCCTACGGGGCACGCGCCCTGAACGAGGGTGGTTTGCAGGCGATACCGCGGCTCGTCTTCCCGGGCGGTGCACTGATCGGCTGCGCGGCCGGCTTCCTCAACGTGCCGAAGATCAAGGGCACGCACACGGCGATGAAGTCGGGCATGCTCGCTGCCGAGGCGGTGGCTGAAGCGATCGCTGGCACTCAGCCTGATGTTCTGGAAGCATATCCATCCGCTCTCGAAAGATCGTGGGTGTGGGAGGAGCTTCGTCGCGCCCGCAATATCCGTCCTGCCTTCGCCCGCTTCGGCCTGTGGGGAGGTCTCGCCTACGCCGGGCTCGATACCTACCTCCTGCGCGGGCGCGCACCCTGGACCTTCTCCAACCACGCCGACCACGACACGCTAGAGGAGGCATCGCGGGCGAAGCCGATCGACTACCCGAAACCGGACGGAACGCTGACGTTCAGCAAGCTCGACTCGGTCGCTCTCGCCAATGTCGCGCACGAGGACGACCAGCCGGTCCACCTTCGCCTGACCGACCCCGACCTCGCCATCAGCCACAACTGGGCCCGCTTCCGCAGCCCAGAGACGCGCTACTGCCCGGCTGGCGTGTACGAGATCGTCGGTGCGGAGGAGGGCAGACCGAAGCTCGTCATCAACGCGGGCAACTGTGTGCATTGCAAGACCTGCGACATCAAGGACCCAAGGCAGAACATCACCTGGGTCACCCCGGAGGGCGGCGGCGGTCCCGCCTACGCGATGATGTGAGCCGGCGCCGACGTGGCATTCCTTCCCGGGCTGCGATACCGTTCGGGCATGGAAGGGGTCTTCGCCAGACGATGCGTGCCGCCGGCGCAACGGTCGCCGCGACGACTGGCTTTTCTGCCTCTTGCCTTGCTCGCTGCCTGTGCCTCTGCCTCCCCTCCTGCTGATCGCGCGTCAACCGCCGCAGCTCAGGAGGCGCGCTTTCGTCCAACCGGCGCGTTTGGAGCCTACCTCGCCGGCCGTTTCGCCAGTGCTGAGTCCGACACTGAAGCGGCGGCACGCTTCTTCGCCTCAGCACTTGCCGCCGATCCCGCCAACCCGGAACTGCTGCAGCGAAGCTTCGCCGCCGAACTCGCCGATGGACGGGATGCCCTGCCGCTCGCTTGGCGGATCCTGGAGAGTCAGCCGCAAGCGCTGATGCCGAACCTCGTCGTGCTCGCAGCCGATGTTCGGGCCGGCCGGTTCGACCTCGCCGAGACGAGGGCGCGGGCACTTCCGCGAGAGGGAGCGGGGCAGCTCCTGCAGCCCCTCCTGCTGGCCTGGGCCCAAGCCGGACGCGCTGCCTGGGAGCAGGCCCTCGCCGGCTTGCGGCCGCTTGCCGAGGGCCCTCGTTTCCGCGCCGTCTATGCGCTTCATGCCGGGCTGATCGCCGACCTCGCTGACCTGCCGCGCGAGGCGGAGCGCTGGTTCCGCGCGGCCGAAGCGGAAGGATCGCCATCGTTGCGCGCAGCGGAGCTGATCGCCCGTTTCGCCAGCCGCGAGGGGCGGCCGAGCGACGCGGCACGCATTCTCGGCTCGGCCATCGCCGGCAGCGAGGAGGCGGCGTTGGCCGAAGCACGGCTGGCCCGTGCCCCCGACCGGCGGCCGGTCGCCTCAGCCGCCGACGGCATGGCCGAAGCGCTCTACTCCCTCGCCGCTCCTCTCCGCCAGCAGGAGGCCTCGGAGTTCGCCCTGTTGCTGCTGCGAATCGCACTCCTCATGCGGCCCGACTTTCCGCCGGCGAAGCTGTTGATCGCCGACATCCTGGAAGCGGACCGCCGCTTCGAGGCCGCCAGCGCGCTGTTGATGGCGGTGGATCGCGCCAGCCCCTACGCACCGCTGGCCCGTATCCGTCTCGCCAGCCTGCTCGATCGGCAGGACCGTACGAGCGAGGCCCTCGCCTTGCTCGATGCGCTCGCCGCCGAAGAAGGGCGCCCCGAGCCGCTGGCCCGCAAAGGCGACATTCTGCGAACACGCAGCCGCTTCCGCGAGGCGATCGAGGCCTACGACGCCGCCATCGCCCGCCTGGGACAGCCGGAAAGGCGACACTGGGTGCTCTATTACGCGCGCGGCATCGCGCACGAACGCGCCAAGGATTGGCCTCGCGCAGAAGCCGACTTCCTCCGCGCCCTCGACCTCTCCCCCGAACAGCCCTACGTCCTGAACTATCTCGGCTATTCCTGGGCCGACCAGGGACGGGAGCTCGCCCGCGCGCGGCGGATGCTGGAACGCGCCGTGGAGCTTCGCCCCCATGACGGGCACATCGTCGACTCGCTCGGCTGGGTCCACTTCCGTCAGGGCGACTATCGCGGCGCGGTGCGCTGGCTCGAACGCGCGGTGGAGCTGCTGCCGCGCGACCCGGTGATCAACGACCATCTCGGCGACGCCTACTGGGCGGTCGGTCGGCACATCGAGGCACGATTCCAGTGGCAGAGGGCGCTCGCTCTCGGCCCCGAACCCGAGGAGATCTCGAAAATCGAGGCCAAGCTCCGCAACGGGGTCGTGCTTCCGCCGGCGGCGGTGGCGGCGGAAAGGGCGGCCCCTGCACCGCGCTGACACCCGGCGCGCGGCGCGATCGGCATGAGGGGAGGAACCGCGGACGGCAACGGCTGTGTCGTCGAGAGGGCGCGCGCCAAGGTCAATCTCTTCCTGCACGTGCTCGGCCGCCGGGCGGACGGCTACCACCTGCTCGACTCACTCGTTGTTTTTGCCGAAACAGGCGATGTGGTCGGAGCCGAAGCAGCCGACGGCCTCTCGCTCGCACTCTCGGGCCCCTTCGCCTCGGGCCTCGAGACGGGAGACGGCAATCTGGTGCTTCGCGCCGCCCGTGCGGCTGCCCAGGCGACGGGAATAGGAGCCGGCGCGCGCCTCACTCTCGACAAGCGGCTGCCCGTCGCCTCCGGGATCGGTGGTGGTTCGGCTGACGCTGCGGCCACACTGAGGGCGCTGAACCGGCTGTGGGATCTTCGGCTCGATGAGGCGCGCCTTGCCGCGATAGCCCTCCCCCTCGGGGCCGATATACCGGTTTGCCTCGCTTCGCGCCCCGCACGGATGGGTGGCATCGGTGAGGTTCTCGCCCCGGCACCACTGCTGCCGCGCTTCGGCCTCGTCTTGGCCAACCCGGGGCTGCCGCTCGCAACGTCCGCGGTGTTCGCCGCCCGCACTGGGCCGTTCGACACGCCGGCCGACCTGCCACAAGGCTGGGAAACTGCACAGGACATGGCGCGCGATCTGGCGCGGCTGCGCAACGGGCTCGAAGCGGCGGCGCGCACGCTTTGTCCGACCCTGGCCATGGTTCTCGACGCGCTCGCCTCCCTGCCAGGGTGCCTGCTTGCCCGCCTCTCCGGCTCGGGCCCGACCGGCTTCGCCCTCTTCGCCACCGCAGAGGAGGCCAACGTTGCCGCTGCGTCGCTGCGCCGCCTGCATCCCGACTGGTGGATTGCCGCCGATGAGGCGGGGGGTCAGGCGGTGGAAAGCAGGAACCCGAGCGCCGGCAGAGGCTGCCACCGTTTGGGGATGTCGGAGCGGCGGATCGGCGCCACCGAGTAGTGCGGCACCGGCTTGCGCTGGCGGATGAGCAAATGCTCGTAGGCGCGAACCTGCTGCACTCGCCACGCACAGTCTGCGAGAGCCGCGGCGCGAGTGCGGTAGACCTCCGCGATACGGTCGGTCTTCGCCACCGTCGCCACCACAGCCCAGAGTGTGTCGTCCCCTCGCGGAAGCCTCTCGACGGTGGTCACGATCCCCCGAACGATCCTCGCGCTGAGCCTCTCGTCAGTGTGGCACGCCTGAGGCAGGAAAGAAAATGGGCCGGCGGCTGGGAGGTCGAACTGCCGCCGGCCCCTTCTGCGAACGATCATCCGCCGGGAAAGATGACCGCTCAAACAAGAAGAGAGATAGCCAACGGAACCTTTCCGCCGTCGGGACGGAAGATGAACATCGCGTCATGTTGCCGCAGCGCCGAGCCACACCCAGGGCCGCCGCCGTCGGTCCTGCTCTTGCCAGGCGGCGATCTCCTCGGCCTGGCGCAACGTCAGCCCGATGTCGTCGAGGCCGAGGGGCAGCGCTTCGCGACGATCCGGGTCGATCGCGAAGTCGTGCGCAGTGCCGTCGGGCTCGACCACCGCCTGCGCCGCAAGATCGACCGAGATGCGCGCGTGGTCCGGATCGGCCTCGACCTGGGAGGCAAGGCGCCGCACAGTCCCCTCCGGCAGCACCACCGGCAGAAGCCCATTCTGCAGCGCGTTGCCGGCGAAGATGTCGGAGAAGGAGGGCGCGATCACGGCCCGGATGCCGAAGCCCGCAAGCGCCCACACGGCCGCCTCCCGGCTTGAGCCGCAGCCGAAATTCGGCCCCGCGAGCAGGATCGGCGCGCCGCGGAAGGGCGGGCGGTTGAGCACGAACTCGGGGTCCTCTGAGCCGTCGGGGCCGAAGCGCCAACTCTCGAAGGCGTAGCCGCCCATCGCGTCTTTCGGCGTGCCAACCAGGCGTTCGGCGCGGATGATGACGTCGGTGTCGATGTTGGGGTGAAGGAGCGGAGCGGCCGGCCCCGTCACGCGATCGAAACGCTGCATGCTCAGAACGGCTTTCGGATGTCGACAATGCGCCCGGCGATGGCGGAGGCCGCCGCTGTCGCTGGCGAAGCAAGGTGGGTGCGCGCCCCACGGCCCTGGCGGCCAATAAAGTTGCGGTTGGAGGTGGAGAGGCAGCGCGCGCCCGGCGGCACCGCCTCTCCGTTCGCCGCGACACAGAGCGAACAGCCGGGCTCGCGCCAGGAGAAGCCGGCGTCGCGGAAAATCCGATCAAGCCCCTCCGCTTCCGCCGCGCGCTTCACCCGTTCGCTGCCCGGCACGACCCAGGCGGTGACGCGGGGATCGACCGTGCGCCCAGCAACGATCGCCGCCGCCTCACGCAGATCGGAGAGCCG
>CALBEG010000209.1 GCA_937927455.1 uncultured Elioraea sp.
CGAGGCGCTGTGCCAACTGGTCGAGCGCTACGCCAAGGCGCAGGGCCTGTTCCGCACCGATGAGTCGCCCGATCCGATCTTCACCGACACGCTCGAACTCGACCTGGGTTCGGTCGAGCCAAGCCTGGCCGGCCCCAAGCGTCCGCAGGACCGCGTGCCGTTGACCAAGATGAAAGAGTCCTTCCGCGCCGCGCTCACCGCGCCGACGAAGGATCGTGGCTTCGGCCTGAAGGAGGAAGATCTGGCGCGGGCGGCGAAGGTGCGCTACAACGGCCACGAAGATACCCTGCGGCATGGCGCAGTCGTCATCGCCGCCATCACCTCATGCACCAACACCAGCAACCCCAGCGTGATGTTGGGCGCAGGCCTGCTGGCCAAGAAGGCAGTGGAGAAGGGCCTGCGCGTGCCGAAGTACGTCAAGACCTCGCTGGCGCCGGGGTCGAAGGTGGTGACCGATTACCTGGCCGACGCCGGCGTGCTGGATGCCCTGGAAGCATTGGGCTTCAATGTAGTTGGCTATGGCTGCACCACGTGCATCGGCAACAGCGGGCCGCTGCCGCAAGTCGTGGCCGACGCCGTGCAGAGCCAGAACCTGGTGGCCGCCGCCGTGCTGAGCGGCAACCGCAACTTCGAGGGGCGCATCAACCCCTATGTGAAGGCCAACTATCTGGCGTCGCCGCCGCTGGTGGTGGCCTACGCCATCGCCGGCACGACCGACATTGACTTGACCCGCGAGCCGCTGGGCATCGGCAGCGACGGCCAGCCGGTCTATCTGCGCGACATCTGGCCGTCGCAACAGGAAATCCAGGAGGCCATTCAGAAGTCGGTGCGGCCGGAGATGTTCCAGCGGCAATACGCCGTCGTGACGCAAGGCAGCCCGCAATGGCAGGCCATCACCGGCGTCGAAGGCGACCTCTATCCCTGGGACGAGAACAGCACGTACATCCAGGAACCCCCCTACTTTGAAGGCTTTACCCTATCGCCACAGCCGATCCAGCCGATCCTGAACGCGCGCGTGCTCGGCCTGTTCGGCGACTCGATCACGACCGATCACATCTCGCCCGCCGGCGACATCGCGCTGAACTCGCCCGCCGGCCGTTACCTGACCGCGCGCGGCGTGAAGAAGGAGGACTTCAACCAATACGGCACGCGTCGCGGCAACGACCGCATCATGACGCGCGGCACGTTTGCCAACATCCGCCTGAAGAACTTGCTGGTGCCGGGCGTCGAGGGCGGCGTGACGCGGCACTTCCCCGACGGCGAGGTGATGGACATCTACGACGCGGCGATGAAGTATAAGAGCGAGGGCGTGCCGCTGATCGTGATCGCCGGCAAGGAATACGGCACCGGCTCTTCGCGCGACTGGGCCGCCAAGGGCAGCTTGCTGCTGGGCGTGCGCGCGGTGATCGCCGAGAGCTTCGAGCGCATCCACCGCAGCAACCTGGTCGGCATGGGCGTGTTGCCGCTCCAGTTCATCGCCGGACAGAACGCCGAGTCGCTGGGCATCACCGGCCGCGAGACGTTCACCATCCCTATCAGCGACGAGGCTCTGCGCGAGCCGCGCCAGACGTTGCCGGTACATGTGACGCGCGAGGATGGCGCCGCCTTTACCTTCAACGTGGTCGCCCGGCTGGATACGCCGGTGGAGATGCACTACTACAAGCACGGCGGCATCTTGCCCGCCGTCTTACGCGAGATGCTGCGCTAGGCGCGCAGCCGACATGACCGCCGCGCCTCTCACGGGCGCGGCGGTTCGTTTGCCGCCGACGCAAGCTCGCCCGGCGCCAGCCGCTCGCCACGGATGGCGCGCCGCATGGCCTCACGGTCATCCCAGGCATATTCGGTCGCGCCGAAGCACAGAGATTGCTCGTGGCCCTTGCCGCACGCCACGACCGCGTCGCCTGGGGCAGCCAACGCGCATGCTTGGCGAATCGCCTCGCCGCGGTCCGGCTCATGCCTGATGACGGCGCGCGCCGGCTGAGCAGCCCGCGCGCCGCGGTCCATCTCGGCGAAGATGGCGTCCAGCGACTCGCGGCGCGGGTCCTCCGCGGTGAAGATGGCCACGTCGGCCAGCTCGGCCGCTACCTTGCCCATCAAGAAGCGCTTCTGCGCGTCGCGCTCGCCGGCGCAGCCGAAGACGACGATCAGCCGGCCGGGCGTGACGCGGCGCAGGGCGAGCAGCGCGTGCTCCAGCGCGTTTGGCGTATGCGCAAAGTCCACCACGGCCAGATAGGGCTGGCCTTCGTCTATGCGTTCCATGCGGCCGGGGATGCCGCGTAAGGCCGCCACGCCGACCTGGATCGCTTCGGGCGACGCGCCGAGCGCCAAAGCTGCGCCGGCGGCGGCCAGGATATTCGAGATATTGTAATCGCCGATCAAGTGTGTCCTCAGCGGCAACGCCAGCGGCCGGTCGCCCCGGCGAAAGACGTAAGCTTCGATGCCGCCCGCAGCGTGATTGACGCGCGGCGCGTAGAGCCACAGGCCGCCGTAGTCGCCGTTGGGCTGAATTTCGCGTGAGTAGAAGATGCGTTGCCGGGCCGGCAACTTCACCAGATAGTTAAACGAGTAATCGTCGTCGGCGTTCAGCACGTGAACCGGCACCATCTCGAACAAGCGCGCCTTGGCCGCGCGGTAGGCTTCACGCGAACCGTGCAGGTCAAGGTGCTCGTGCGTGATGTTGGTGATGGCGGCCACATCGAAGTCCACGCCGTCTACGCGGTGATGCGCCAAGCCGTGCGAGGTCACCTCGAGGACGCAGTGCGTGACGCCGGCGTCGCGCATCTGCGCCAGCAACGCCTGCACCTCATCGGCATCGGGCGTGGTGGTGTGTAAGCCGGTGTCCAGCGCCCGGTCGCCGATCACGGCGTTGACCGTGCTGATCATGCCGGTTTCGTGACCCGCGGCGCGCAGGATGCTGAAGATCAAATTGGTTGTCGTGGTCTTGCCATCCGTGCCGGTGACGCCGACGACGGTCATGCGACGCGCCGGGAAGTCGTGCCACGCCGCGCAGAGCAGGGCGAAGGCGCGCCGACCGTTCGAGACGGGAATTGAATACCGAGCTTCAAGCGCCGCGAAACGGTCATCCTGCTCCCGCCGGTCGCTTTCACACACGACAGCGGCCGCGCCGCGTGCAATGGCCTGGGGGATGAAAGCACGACCATCGGCCTCAACGCCTTTATAGGCGACGAAGAGGTTGCCGGGCTGCACACGCCGCGAGTCGTCGGTGATGCCGGTGATCCAGATGTCC
Source organism: uncultured Elioraea sp. (assembly GCA_937927455.1). Taxonomy (GTDB): domain Bacteria; phylum Pseudomonadota; class Alphaproteobacteria; order Acetobacterales; family Acetobacteraceae; genus Elioraea. The sequence continues at coordinate 3,248 of CALBEG010000209.1, forward strand.
TGCGAGTTGATCGGCGCAGGCAAGCCGGCGCGTTCGAGCAAAGCGAGCAGCGACTGGGCCATCGCCAGCCAATGTTACCAAGCCGACGAGAAGATAGAACCTGCGGCTTCAAGATCGGAGTTCATACCTCAACTCATTCCTTGTCTTGCTCGGTCAGCCTTCGTTGTTTTGCCCGACTTATCGTCTTTATGAATTCCACCCGTCGAAAGCGGAGCGCAGACCAATCGGCATCGATCGCTACTTGACGGACGCCCTCGAAGCCCAGTTTGCCCAGAATGGCCCAGCCAGTATCCCGGTTGAACTCGCAGGTATAGTTCTTGGAACTCGCCTTGGGATAGGCAAACCACACGATGGCATCGCCTTCCGCTCGCCGAGCAACTTTCTGTGCCCAATTATCCACCTCGGCCTGTCTCGTCACAAAAGTCAACGAGAAGACGATGCGCTGGATGCTATCAATGCTCCGCCGGATGGCAACGTTGTCGAGTCGAGCAAGTTCCGGTTCGAATGATTCCGGCGCGTTCAATACCAGGATTTCTTTTTGATCCTTCAGGTTCAGTTTCTTGAAAACGTTCGACATACTGCCTTCGAGAACTGCGCAGTGGTGAGCATCCATGGATCTGTCATCCCAAGATGACTGACGACACAGCTCAGCAGCGGCGGGAGTTACTAAACCTGGAACTCACGAAGAGCCCTCATGCCCATCATCGGCTGCAGTGCTGGGTTCAGCGTCGGACACGGACCTTGAACTGGCTGAAGCCGCGTACAGCCCTCCCGAGAGCACTCCCAGGACCACCCCGGCCAATGCCACGGCCACCTGCCACCCGCCCGATAGCAACAATTGTGACACGGTGACCGTCACCAGGCAACCGATCAGGCACAGGAATCCCCATGTCTTCAGTCGAGCCATGATTGCATTCCTATAGCAACTTGAGCAACTTTTACCCGACACACCATACCACACAATTCGTACAACCGGACCTCGTCTCTACCGCTCAGCCAGGGCGAACGCATGACGTAAGTTAGGGTTGGGTGCGTGCAGCGGCATAAAAGGGGACATGCCTCCCTTTCACAGCAGTCTGGAGGCACACTTTGATGAACTGACCGACCCACGGCGCGAGCATGGTCGGGATGATCCGCTCAAGATCGTCATCATTGTGGCGATCATTGCGGTGATCGCCGGCGCCGATGATTGGGTGGCCGTCGAACGGTATTGCACCTGGAAGCTGGCGTGGCTGAGGACATTTCTGGACCTGCCGAAGGGCGTGCCATCACATGACCCGTTTCGGCGGGTGTTCAGCTTGTTGCAACCGGATGCCTTTCAGCGCTGTGTCATGAACTGAGTCAGATCGCTGGTGCAGCTCAAGTTTGGCGCGGTGATCGCGCTCGATGGCAAGACCGTCCGGCGCAGCCACCACCGCTGGAACGGGCAGGCCACCATCGAAATGGTGAGTGCGTGGGCCAGCCTGGCGGGGCTGGCGCTGGCTCAGCGCGATGTGCCAGAAGGCACCAACGAGATTGCCACCGTGCCAGCGGTGCTACGCAGATCAGAGTCGCGCCCGCGT
>CALBEG010000210.1 GCA_937927455.1 uncultured Elioraea sp.
CAGCCTCTGTGAGTGCGTCGAGCATGTCGGCGCGCCATCGTCGCGCCAACTCGTGAATACGCGGTTACGATACGCGGGATTATCGTGCCAAGGTCGGTGGCAAGCCCGCGGCCGCTGGCCAGCCGCCCCCTCAGCGCCCCTCGAACTTTGGGGGCCGCTTGGCAAGAAAGGCGCGGAAGGCGTTCTGGAAATCCTCCGTCAGCACGAAGTCGTTGACCGCCGCCTCCTCTTCGGGGGTGATTGGCAGAGGGCCCCTGAGCTTCAGGATCGCCCGCTTGTGGAACCGCGCCGAGAGGGGTGCGCCTTCGGCGATGCGGCGCGCGAGCGCCATCGCCTCCTCCTCGACGCGATCGTCGGGAACAAGGCGGGAAAGGAGCCCCTTCTCGTAGGCCTCGCGCCCCGAAAAAATCCGGCCCTCGATAAACACCTCGGCCGCCACCCCGGTGCCGACCATCTGGATTACTTGATCGAGCTCAGCATAGGGGTACCAGATGCCCAAGTTTCGCGCGGTGATGCCGAAGCGGATGCCCTCGCCGCCAACACGGAAGTCACACATGGTGGCGATTCCCGCGCCGCCGCCTAAGCAAATGCCGCGGATCATCGCTACCGTCGGATGCAGGCAGCTGCGCACCGCCTGCAGGCTCTCGTGCAGCACCCGCCCATAAACCTCCTCTTTCTCGCGCGTGCCGCGCTCTTCGGCGAAGGCGGAGATGTCGGCCCCGGCGCTAAACGCCTCCGCCCCCGCCCCGCGCAAAACGACACAGCGCAGAGATGTGTCGGCCGACAGCCCCTCCATCACCTCCTTCAGCGCCCGCCACATGGCGAGGTCGAAGGCGTTGCGCCGTTCCGGGCGGTCGAACAGGACGACCGCGATGGAGGGTTCGGGCCGCTCGAGGCGGAGGCGCGGGTCTGGGCTGTGCACGGGAAGGGCGCTCATGCCGGGTCGAAGGCGGGACGGGACGTGAGGAATTGCCAGTGGTGCCAAAGAAGCCGCGCCGCAAGCCCCCGTGCTGGAGCCCAAGGCTCGGCAAGCGCGCGCAGGGCCCGTTCGGAGGGTCGGGTGGGAAACCCCTTGAGCGCTGCCGCGGAGGAGGCGAGTGCAAGGTCTCTAGCCGGAAAGACATCGCGGCGTTCGAGCGCGAACAAAAGGTAGATCTCCGCCGTCCAGCGCCCGAAGCCGGGCAGAGCGGTCAGCGTGGCGATCGCCTCCTCGTCCGCCATGCGCTCGAGCGCGTCCGGGTCGAAGCGGCCGGACACGACAGCGGTAGCGAGCGCCCGAGCGTAGCCGATTTTCGGCCGCGACAGCCCGGCAGCGCGCAGGGCGCCCTCGGGCAGCCGAAGCAAGGTCTCAGCGTCGGGAAAGGGCGGGGCGAGGGCAGCAAGGCGGGACCAGATTGCCGCCGCTGCAGCGTTGCTGATCTGCTGGCCGACGATGGCGGCGAGCAACCCGGCAAAGCCCTTCGGCCGCCGCCGCCAGGGCAAGGGGCCAGCAGCGCGCTCGATCCCTGCCAGATCGGGGTCGCGCGCGCAAAGCGAGTCCAGGGCCTCGCGTTCCGCTGGCGGAACGGTGAGATCGGGCGGGATGGGCGAATCAAGCACGGGGCTAGACTGTGGCGCCCCGTGCTCGGACGGTCAAAGGGGAGGGCTCAGCCGCTTCGGCGCACCCGACCCGTGTCGCGGTCCATCACGAAGCGAGCGATCACGCTCCCCTCGGCGGTGGTGACGGCGAACTCCGCCTCGCGCGCCCCAAGCGCCTTCACCTCGCCGATGCGCCAGTTGCGTTCGCCGAGCCACAGCAGGGCCGCCTCGGCGATCTTGCGCACCTCCTCGTCGGAGAGGTTCTTGTTGTCGCGGTTGATGAAGAAGCCCCGCAGCAGGCCGCCCTCTCCACGCGCCTCGCCGGGGTGGTGGTTGCGCCCCCAGTCTCCGCGAGAACCGTCCCAGCGCGGCCCGGGACCGCGTTCGGCCAGCATGCCCGGGCCCTGGCCGGGGCCCATCCCAGGGCCCATGCCCGGCTGTGCCCAGACCTCCACCCGCCCAGCGCCGTAGCCGACGAGGCCAGCCGTGGCGAGCGCGCCAGCGACCAGAATGGTTTTACCGAGGCGATTCATCTGCTCCTCCATCGTGTCCTTCCCCGCCCGGGAATCATCCCCCTCCTGAGCGCGTCGTGTTGCACGGTGATGGCCCTGTTCCAACGCAGTGCAGGAAATCGTAACAGCGTGTGACAGGGCAGCGTCCTGCCACACGTCGTCATCACCCCCGCGTTGCAGCCCCTGCCCGCTGGCGCGAAAACCCCGCCATGAGCGAACGGGAGTCGCACATCCTCGTCGTCGACGACGATCGCGAGATCCGCGACCTGCTCGCCCGCTTCCTGGAGGGGCATGGGTTTCGCGTCTCTACCGCGCGCGACGGGCGGGAAATGCGCCGCGCCTTGGCGCATGGCGCGCATGCGCTGATCGTGCTCGACCTGATGCTGCCGGGCCAAGACGGGCTCTCCTTGCTCCGTGCCCTCCGCGCCGAGAGCCTGCGGACCCCGGTA
>CALBEG010000211.1 GCA_937927455.1 uncultured Elioraea sp.
GCTCTATCTGCTTGACTCCGCCCTGGTCGCTGGGCTTGTGGTCATGGTGCTAATTGCCTCTTACGACAGCCTAGTCTCGCCCCTCTCCGGCAAAGACGACGCTGCGAGCCTCGAGTGGGTGGGCGCGGTCGATCCCTCCAACCTAAAGATCAAGCTTGCGGTCGCGATCGTCGCCATTTCCTCCATCCATCTCCTGCAGATCTTCCTCGACGTCGACAGCTACACCAACCGTCAGATTACTTGGATGATGGCGATCCACGGCCTGTTCCTGGCCGGCATCATCGCCATGGCGGTGATGGACCGGCTTGAGGGCTACGGGAAGAAGGAGAAAACCAAGGCGGCCGCCACTGCGGCCGCGAGGCTGCCTGCGACTGTACCGGACACCTGACAACTTCACGTCGGCGGCCGTCCGTTGCCGCCCCGCCCCGAGCGTTCAGCCGCTCTGCCTGCTGCAAGCCTGCGCCGCGACCGCGCCGACCGGCCCCTCGCCCCTTTAGTGGCCGAGGATCTGGCTGAGGAAGGTGCGCAGCCGTTCGCTGCGGGGGTTGCTGAAGAACTCCTTCGGCGGCCCCACCTCCACCACCTCGCCGCGGTCCATGAACACCACGCGGTCGGCCACCGTGCGCGCGAAGCCCATCTCGTGTGTCACCACCACCATGGTCATGCCGGATTCCGCGAGCTCGACCATGACGTCGAGCACCTCCTTGATCATCTCGGGGTCGAGTGCGGAGGTCGGTTCGTCGAACAGCATGATCTTCGGACGCATGCAGAGCGCACGCGCGATCGCCACCCTCTGCTGCTGCCCCCCCGAGAGCTGGCCTGGATATTTCTTCGCCTGTTCGGGGATGCGCACTCGGGTGAGGAACTCCATCGCGAGCTCCTCTGCCTCCTTCTTCGGCATCTTGCGCACCCAGATCGGCGCCAGCGTGCAGTTTTCGAGGATCGTGAGATGGGGGAACAGGTTGAACGACTGGAACACCATGCCGACCTCGCGGCGGATGGCGTCGATGTTTCGCAAATCGTCGGTCAGCTCGATCCCGTCGACGATGATCTCGCCCTCTTGGTGAGTCTCGAGCCGGTTGATGCAGCGGATCATCGTCGACTTGCCCGAACCCGAGGGTCCGCAGACGACGACCCGCTCGCGTTCGCGCACGGTGAGCGAGACGTCGCGCAGCACGTGCAGCGCGCCGAACCACTTATTCACCTTGCGCAGCTCAATCATTGGCTGAGCGTCGGGCTGCACCGCGCTTCGCACCTGCGCCTTGCCGAGCTCGACCACCTCAGCCATCGCTGACCCTCCCGTCGCCTCGTGCATGCTCATCGCCGGCGCCCCTTGTCGAGCTCGCGCTCGAGATCCTGGCTGTACTTCGACATCGCGAAGCAGAACACGAAGTAGATCGCGGCGACGAAGAGGTAGGCCTCCACTCCGAACCCCTGCCAGGCGGGTTCGATGATCGAGGTCTTCGCTGTGTTGAGCAGGTCGAAGATGCCGATGATCAGCACGAGCGAGGTGTCCTTGAACATGCCGATGAAGGTGTTGACCAGCGGCGGGATGGAGATCTTGAGCGCCTGCGGCAGGATGATGAGCCCCGTCTTCTGCCAGTAGGTGAGGCCCAAGGCGTCGGCGGCCTCATATTGTCCCTTCGGGATCGCCTGCAGCCCGCCGCGCACCACCTCAGCGAGATAGGCGGCAGCGAACAGGATGATCGCGATCTGCGCGCGCAGGAGCTTGTCAATGTTCATGCCTTCGGGGAGGAAGAGCGGGAACATCACCGAAGCCATGAACAGAAGCGAAATGAGCGGCACGCCGCGGATGAGCTCGATGTAGACGACGCAGAGCGCCTTCACGGCAGGCATCGAGGTCTGCCGCCGCCCCAGCGCGACGAGGATGGAGAGCGGGAAGGCGAACGCGATGCCGAAGGTGGCGAGGATGAGAGTGATGACGAGCCCGCCCCAGCGCTCCTGTTCGACGAAGGGCAGGCCGAAGATGCCGCCCCACATCAGCACGCCGATCACGCTCAGCGCGGCCAGCCAGATTATCGCGAGCTCCTTGCGCCAGAAGCGGCGCATCGCGGAGATCGCGTACAGCCCGACGAAGATGACGACGACGAGCGCAGGTCGCCATTGCTCGTCGAACGGATAGAGACCAAAGAGGATGAAGCGGTATTTCTCTCCGATCAAAGCCCAGCACGCGCCTTCGCCGCGTGCAGCGCGGCAGGCGGAGGTATCAACTTGCTGGCCTGTTCCCGGGACGTCCCAAATCGCGTTCACCACCGCCCAGTTGACGAAAGAAAGCGTCCAGGAAACCAGGACGTAGGCGAGCGCGAGCGTGACCGCGGTGGAGAGCCAGGAGGAGAATAGGTTGGCGCGCAGCCAGGCGATGGGGCCGACGGCGAAGCTCGGGGGCCGCCGGTCGATGGCCGGCGCAGCACCGAGGGTTGCGGCTTCAGCGGAGGGCGGTGTCATCGCTTCGCTCCCGTTGCGCGCTGCAGCATCATCGTTCCTTCAGCGCGATGCGTGCGTTGTACCAGTTCATGAACAGACTGATGGTGAGCGAGATCGTCAGATACACCAGCATGATGATGGCGATGCCCTCGATCGCCTGGCCGGTCTGGTTGATCGTCGTGTTCGCGATCGAGACGATGTCCTGGTAGCCGATGGCGACCGCGAGCGAGGAGTTCTTCGTGATGTTCAGGTACTGGCTCGTCATCGGCGGAATGATGACGCGGAGCGCCTGCGGCAGGATGACGAGGCGGAGTTGCAGGCCGCGGGGGAGGCCAAGGGCGGCGGCTGCTTCCCACTGCCCCTGATGCACGGCGAGGATGCCCGCGCGCACGATTTCGGCGACGAAGGCCGCCGTGTAGAGGACAAGCCCGAACAGCAGGGCGGCGAACTCGGGTGTGATGGTGCCACCGCCGCGGAAATTGAAGCCCCTGAGCACCGGGCGATCCACGGTGAAGGGCGCGCCCATCGCCCACCATACGCCAAGGGGAAGCCCGACCAGCAGCACAATGGCCCAGGGCCAGAGGCGAGGCCGCACACCAGTCGCCATCTGCCGCGCGGTGAACAGGCGCGACAGTCCCCAGGTCGCGATCGCGCCGAGGATGAGCGCAATCAGCGCCGCGCTGTGCGCCTCCTGCCACTCGATCCATGGGAACTTGATGCCGCGATTGGACAGATAGACCGATCCGAACGGGTTGAGCGCCTGGCGCGGCCCCGGCAGACCCTGCAGCAGCGCGTACCAGAACAGGAGCTGCAACAGCAGAGGCAGGTCGCGCAATACCTCGACATAGACGGCGGCGCATTTCGCCACCAGCCAGTTCTTCGACAGTCGCGCGATGCCGATGATCGCGCCGAGGATGGTGGCGAGCACAGCACCGATGATCGCCACACGGAGCGTATTGAGGACACCGACGGTGAGCGCGCGGAAGTAGGTGTCGGCGGGCGAATAGGGGATCAGGCTCTCACCGATGGGCAGCCCGGCCTCGCGGTCGAGGAAGCCGAAGCCTGTGGCGATCTTGCGCACCTCGAGGTTGCGCATGGTGTTCTCGACCAGCCACCAGATGCCGAGGCCGACGAGGCCGAGGATGACCACCTGCCAGAAGATTGCGCGCACGGTCGGGTCGCGCCAGGAGAGCGCGAACCCGCGTCGCGGCGGGGCGCGGAGGAAACGGGGATCGGTGGCGGTCGGCGTCTGCACCGGCGTCGGTCGCGGATCGGAGCGGGCGGACAGCGCTCGCGCGCCATCCGCCCGTCCCTTGCCTCGTCAGCGGATCGGCGGGGCGTCCATCAGTCCGCCTTTCGTCCAGAGCGCGTTGATGCCCCGCGGCACGCCCATAGGCGTGATGTTGCGCTCCCACATCTCTGAGAAGTTCCCCACCTGCTTGATGATGTTGTAGGCCGAGCGGTTGTCGAGCCCCATCATCTGGC
>CALBEG010000212.1 GCA_937927455.1 uncultured Elioraea sp.
CCAGGGCCAGAACCGCCTGCGCGCCATGATCGCTTCCCGCCCAGACTGGTGCATCTCGCGCCAGCGCGCCTGGGGCGTGCCGATCGCGATCTTCGTCGACCGCCGCAGCGGCGAACCGCTGCGCGACCCGGCGGTGGTGGAGCGGATCGTCGCCATCTTCGCGAAGGAAGGCGCGGACGCCTGGTGGACCCGGCCCGCGTCGGATTTCCTCGGCCCCGGGCGGGATCCGGCCGACTACGAACAGGTGTTCGACATCGTCGATGTCTGGTTCGAGTCCGGGTCGACTCACGCCTTCGTGCTGGAAGGCAACCCGGCCCTGGCCTGGCCCGCCGACCTCTACCTCGAAGGCTCCGACCAGCATCGCGGCTGGTTCCACTCGTCTTTGCTCGAATCCTGCGGCACGCGCGGCCGCGCCCCCTATCAGGCGGTGCTGACGCATGGGTTCGTGGTCGACGAACAGGGGCGAAAGATGTCGAAATCGCTCGGCAACACCGTCTCGCCGCAGGAGGTAATCGCCGAATACGGCGCCGACATCCTTCGCCTCTGGGTGATGGCATCCGATTACACCGAGGATTTGCGCATCGGCCCCGAAATCCTGAAGCAGCAGGCGGAACTGTATCGCCGCATCCGCAACACGCTGCGCTGGATCCTGGGCGGGCTCGACGGCTTCGCGGAAGCGGAACGCCTTGCCCTCGACGACATGCCCGACCTCGAACGCTGGGTGCTGCACCGCCTGGCCGAACTCGACTCCCGGGTGCGCGAAGCGGCCGTAAGCTTCGCCTGGACAGGCGTATTCGCCGATCTGCACGCCTTCTGTGCGACCGACCTCTCCGCCTTCTACTTCGACATCCGCAAGGACGCTCTGTATTGCGACCGCGCGGACTCCTTGCGCCGGCGCGCCTGTCGCACGGTGCTTGACCACCTTCACCGCTGCCTCACCACCTGGCTTGCCCCTCTGGTCGTCTTCACCGCCGAGGAAGCCTGGCTCGCCCGCTTCCCCTCCGAGGACGGGTCGGTGCATCTCGAAACCTTCCCCGCGATCCCGGCTGAGTGGCGGGACGAGGCGTTGGCGCAGCGGATGGCGCGCATCCGTGAAATCCGCCGGGTTGTCACCGGCGCGCTCGAGCGCGAGCGCGCAGCCGGCAGCATCGGCGCCTCTCTGCAGGCGGCCCCCGTGCTTGTCCTTCCCGAGGCGGATCGTTCCCTTCTCGATGCGGCGGGGTGGGCGGAGATCTGCATCACCTCGGGCATGACGCTTGCCGACACACCGCCCGCCGCCGACGCCGCCCCCTTCACCCTGGACGACGTGCCGGGGGTGGCGGTGATCGCCCGCCGCGCGGCAGGCGAGAAATGCCAACGCTGCTGGAAGGTGCTGCCCGAAGTCGGCACGCATCCGGATCACCCGGGGCTCTGCGACCGCTGCCACGACGCCGTGACCTCAGGCGTGCTCGCCCGCCGCGCCGCCGCGTGATGGAAACGGGGAGGAGCAGGCAATAGGGTCGGGAGACACGCGTGTCCCCCACACCCGCTGCGGAACACGCCGGTCGCGGCCGCCGCCTCTGGCTGGGCTTGGGCCTCGCCGCCGCGGTGGTCGCCCTCGATCAGGCAACCAAGTGGTGGATCCTCGACATCCTCCGCCTGCCCGAGGTCGGGAAAGTCTCCGTCCTCCCCTTCATGACCCTGACCATGGTCTGGAACCGAGGCGTCACCTTCGGCCTGCTTGCAGGCGAGGCGTGGTGGCACGCCTCTGCGCTGGCCGCCGTGGCCCTTGCTGTGGCGGGCCTCCTCCTCAGCTGGCTCGCCCGCGCGGAAGACCGCTGGACCGCCACTGCACTCGGGCTCGTGCTCGGCGGCGCGGTCGGCAACGTGATCGATCGCCTGCGCTTCGGCGCGGTCGTCGACTTCATCGACCTGCACGCTTTCGGCTGGCACTGGTACGTGTTCAACGTTGCCGACAGTGCGATCGTTTGCGGGGTGGGCTTGCTTCTGGCGCATGCCTTGATGCGGCCCAAACCCGAGCGTAAGGGGGAGGAATGAGCCCCCGCCACGGCCTCGCCCTGGTGCTGTGCCTGCCGCTCGTCGCCGCCTGCAGCGGCGATGTGGGCCGCACCTTCGGCCTGACGCGCGACCCGCCGGACGAGTTCCTGGTCACCACCCGCGCACCGCTGTCGCTGCCGCCGGATTTCGGGCTTCGCCCCCCACGCCCCGGCGCGCCACGCCCGCAGGAGCCGCCCGCGCGCGAGGCCGCCGCTGCCCTCCTCGCCGCCCGCACCGTGACGCAACCCGTGCTGAGCGACGTCCCTCCGGGCGCCTCAGCCGGTGAGGCTGCCCTGCTCGCCGCCGCCGGCCCTCCCGTGCCGGCGGATCTCCGCCGCCAGATCGACCAGGAAAGTGCGCTTTTGGCCGAACGCGACCGGTCCTTCGTCGATCGGCTCCTGTTCTGGCGCCGACCCGAGGCCGAGGACGTCGCAGTCGACCCCCGCGCCGAGGCGGCCCGGCTGCGCGAAGCGGCGGCGCTCGGGCGTGAGCCCACCGCAGGCGACACCCCGATCATCCAGCGCCGCCGGCGCGGGCTTCTCGAAGGCTTGTTCTGAGACGGCACTGCCGCCCTGGACGGATCGCGGGCGAAGCCTCACCTTGAGGCCATGACCGAAATCGACCGTCGCACGCTGCTCGCCGGCCTGCCCGCCGCTGCCGCCGCCCTCGCCGCCCCCAAGGCTGTTGCCACCGCAGGCGCCGCCAAGCCCGTCTTCGGGGCGGAAACCTTCCGGCTCGCCAACGGGCTCACCGGTGTGGTCATCCCGATGCGCCGCGCACCCGTCGTCGCCCACATGGTTTGGTACCGGGTGGGCGGAGCAGACGAGCCGGCGGGCCTCTCAGGCATGGCGCACTTCCTCGAACACCTGATGTTCAAGGGCACGCCGAACATCGGGCCTGGTCAGTTCAGCCGCCGCGTCGCGCGCGAGGGTGGGCGAGACAACGCCTTCACCGGACACGACTTTACCGCCTATTTCCAGCAGGTCGCCGCCGACCGGCTCGAACTGGTGATGGGCATGGAGGCCGACCGCATGGCCAACATTCTGCTCGACCCGAAGGACATCGAGCCGGAACGCCAGGTCATCCTCGAAGAGCGGCTGCAGATCATCGAAAACAACCCCCGCGCCCGCTTCCGCGAGCGCCTGGCCGCCTCCTTCTACCTCAACCACCCCTATGGCCGGCCGATCATCGGCTGGGAGCACGAGATCCGCGCCATCCCGCGCGAGGCCCTGCGCGATTTCCATCGTCGGTACTACGGCCCGGGCAACGCGATCCTGGTCGTGCAGGGCGATGTGACATCCGAGCGCGTGGCGCGCCTTGCCGAACGCACCTACGGCGCGGTGCCTGCCTCCGCGCGGGTGGAACGGCGACGCCCGCAAGAACCGCCTCACGATGGCGACCGTCGCCTGACCCTGCGGGACGCCCGCGTGCGCGAAGCGTCCCTCGCCCGCCTCTACCCCGCGCCGCACGCGCACGCCTCCATCGAGACCGCGGACGCTCTCGAGGTGCTCTCGCACCTGCTCGGCTCGGGCCCTGCCAGCCTAATGTGGAAGGCCCTGGTCGATCCCGGGCTCGCTGCCACCGTTTCCGCAGCCTATGGCGGAGACAGTGTCGATCCTTCCGAGTTCGGCCTCTTTGTCAGCCCCCGCCCCGGTGTCGCACCGGAAAAGCTGGAGGCCGCTCTCGACGAACTCATCAGCCGCGTGCTGCAAGACGGTGTCGCTGAGGCGGAGGTGGCGCGCGCTGTGCGCGAACTCATCGCCCAGGCCGCCTTCGCCCGCGACAGCCTGATGGGCGGGGCGCGCACCATCGGTGCCGCTCTGGCGGTCGATCTGCCGCTCGATCACGTCGAGTACTGGCCCTCCCGAATATCGAGTGTGACTGCCGAGCGCGTGACCGAGGCGGCGCGCACCGTGCTTCGCCGCGACGCGTCGCTGACCGGCTGGCTCGTTCCGGCCGAGGCGCGGGCATGAGCGCGCCCCGGGCCGAAAACGAGGGGCCGGCGGGCTGGTCTGTTCCAGTTCAGGTCGTCCGTTCGCCCTCGGGGATCGAGGCCTGGCTGATCGAGGACCACACGGTCCCCGTCGTCTCGCTGGCCTTCGCTTTTGCAGGCGGAGCGGCGCTTGACCCGCCAGGGCAGGAGGGGCGGGCGACACTGCTCGCTGCCCTGCTCACGCAAGGGGCGGGGCCGCACGACACAGCCGCCTTTGCCTCCCTGCTGCGCGAACGCGGCGTGTCGCTCTCTTTCGAGGCAGAGCGCGAAGGGCTGAAGGGCTCGCTGCGCACCCTCGCCGAGGAGGCCGAGTTCGCCTCCGACATGCTGGCCCTCGCCCTGGCTGAGCCACGCTTCGATGCGGCAGCGATGGAGCGCGCCAGGGCGCAGCGGCTGATCACCCTTCGCCGCGAAGCGGAACAGCCGCCGACCATCGCTGCCCGCCGCTGGTGGGCCGAGGCCTATGCTGGCCACCCCTTCGCCCGACCCGCGGGCGGAACCGAGGATGGCGTAAAGGCCGTCGACCGCGACTCGCTCCGCGCCGCGCGCGAGGAGCAGATGCGCCGGGGCAGCCTGGTGGTGGCAGCGGCTGGGGCGATCGACTCCGAAGCGCTGGGGCGGCTTGTTGACCGCGCCTTCGCCGCCTCTCTCGCCGATGGGCTCGCCCCAGCCGTGCCGGACGTGCCCGCCCCGCGACAGTTCGGCCTCACCGTGGTCGAGCGCGACGCACCGCAAGCCGCGGGGGTGTTCGGCCACGGCGCCATCGCCCCGGAGGACCCGGCCTGGGAGGCAGCGCAGATCGCGAACTGGATCTTGGGCGGCGGCGGCTTCTCGGCCCGGCTGATGGCTGAGATTCGCGAAAAGCGTGGCCTCACCTACGGCATCGGCACCTCGCTCCTGCCCTTCCGCGGGCGTGGCCTCGTGCTCGGCTCGGTCTCCACCGACAATGCGCGTTTCGGCGAAACGCTCGCCGTGCTGCGCGAGGAGTGGCGCAAGATGGCGGCCGAAGGCCCGACCGCGGACGAGGTCGCGGCCGGCAAGGCCTTCCTCACCGGCTCGTTCCCCTTGGGTTTCACCTCGACAGCGCAGATCGCGAGCACGCTCGTCGGGCTTCGCCAGCTCGGCCGCGCGCCGGACTGGCTCTCCGGTCGGCTTGCCCGCCTTGCCGCCGTCACCGTGGATGAGGCGCGGGAGGTGGCGCGCCGGCTGTTCGACCCCGTCGCACTCTCCGTCGTGGTCGCTGGCCGCCCGGCGCTCTGAGCAGCCGGCTCAGCCGGCGAGAAGCGGCGGCACAGGGAGAGGCCCGCGCGCGATCTCGTAGGCGTGGGCGGCGCGCAGCACCAGCGCGTCTTCGCCTGGCCTGCCGGCGAGCTGGATCGCCACCGGAAGCCCACCCGCGCCCAAACCGGCCGCGACGCTGATCGCCGGTTGGCCCGTGAGATTGAAGGGCAGCAGAAGGTTGGGCAGCTTGAATCCGCTCCAGCGATCGACCGCCTCGATCGGCGGTGCCTCGCCCACCGCTGCGGCGGTGAGGATGAGATCAACTTCGCGCATCGCCTCGGCGATGGCCGCGGCCAGCGTTCGGCGCCGGCGCTGCGCGGCGAGGTAGTCCTCGGCGGAAAGAAGGGCGCCGAGCGAGAGGCGTTCGCGCAGGATCTCGCCATAGTCCTGCCGGCGCGTACGCAGCCACGGCGCATGAATGGCGAAGGCTTCGGCGAGCAGGATCACCATGCCCGCGTCGGTCAGGTCCTGCAGGCAAGGAAGGTCGATCGCGCGTATCACGGCGCACTGGTCTTGGAAGATCTTGGCGGCGCGGTCGATCGCCTCGCGCGTGGCTTGGGTCAGCGGCAACACCCCCTCGTGCCATGCCTCGGGGATTCCGATGCGCAAGCCACGCACCCCCTCGCCGAGCCCGCCGAGCAGGTCCGGCGCAGGACGTGGGTCGGAGGCGGGGTCAGAAGGGTCATGCCCGGCGCAGGCGGAGAGCAGGATCGCGCAATCTTCTGCCGTACGCGCGAGCGGGCCCAGGTGGTCAAGAGACCACGCAAGCGGGATCACCCCCGAGCGCGGAACGAGGCCATAGCTCGGCTTGATGCCGGCAAGGCCGCAGAGCGCGGCCGGCCCGCGAATCGACCCCGCGGTGTCGGAGCCCGTGCCGCCTAGGATCATGCCCGAGGCGATCGCCGCCGCCGTGCCTGAAGAGGAGCCGGCGGTGAAATGGGCCGGGTTCCACGGATTGCGCGCGGGCGGTGTGGGCAGGTCGAACGAAGGCCCGCCCCAGGCAAACTCATGGGTGGTCAGCTTGCCTAGGCACACTGCACCAGCCCCGCGCCAGCGGGCGGCGATCGGGGCATCGGCTATCGCCGGCTGCCGGCCTGCCAGAACGCGCGAACAGGCGGTGGTGGGGAAGCCCGCGACGTCGACAATGTCCTTGTGCGCGATCGGGATGCCGTCGAGAGGCCCCTTCGCCTCGCCCCGCATCCAGCGCGCCTCCGCCGCCCGCGCCGCCATCAGCGCGCCTTCGGGGTCGAGCACGAGGAAGGCATGCAGAGTGGCGTTGAACCGCTCCACCCTGTCGAGAGAGGCGCGGGTCAGCTCCACGGGCGAGAGGGTGCGCGCAGCGAAGCCCCGCGCTGCCTCGGCGATGGTCGGGATCAGGTCCATGGCCGCGGCGGGGGGAAAATCGTCGCCGGTTCCTCAGTCGCGATAGCGGCACGCAAGCGCACCAGCATGCCCGCAAGATGCTGCATCGGCTCAGCGAGCCGCGCACGCTCCTCCTGCGACAGGGTGAGGCCCGCGCGGGCGAAGGGATCCTCGCTCCCCTTGCCCGCCGGCCCTGTCGTCCTTTCCGTCTCCTGACTTGGGCTCACGTCACCTCAATATTGGCCGCGCGCGCCACCGCCCGCCAGTGCTCCAGCTGCTGGCGGATCAGCGAGACGAAGGCGTCCTTGGTCGGGATCGGGTCGCGCGGCAGGGTCTGCACGTCCTCGAGGCGCGCGCGCAGTTCAGGCCGAGCAAGCAGGCTGGGCACGAGTGAAACAAGGCGCTCAACGATCGGTGCGGGCAGGCCTTTCGGGCCGGACAGACCGAGCCACTGCGCGGCGGTGAGGCTCGGAAAGCCGAGCTCGGCAAAGGTCGGTACGTCTGGGAAGGCGGTCAGCCGCTTTTCCGACGACACAGCAAGGGCGCGCAGCGAACCGTCGCGCATTTGCCCGACATTGGTGGTGATCGGGTCAATCAGGCTTTCGATGACGCGTGCGAGCAGGTCTTGCATCGCCGGCGCCGTGCCCTGGTAAGGCACGTGGTCGAGCTGGCTCGCTCCTGACTCCCGTTTGAGCAGTTCACCGAGCAGGTGCGGGGCAGAGGCGATGCCCGACGAGCCGTAGCGGACCGGCTGCCGTTTCGCTGTGTCGAGATACTGCGGCAAGGACTGGAACGGCGAGTCGCCGCGCACAAGCAAAACCATCGGCGCCTCGACGAGCAGCGCCATGTGGGTGAAATCGCCGATCGGGTCGAACGGCATGGTGCGCCGAGTGGCGGCGGCGAATACATGGACGATGGCATGGCTCATCAGCAGCGTGTAGCCATCCGCCGGCTGCTTGGCGACGTAGTCGGTGCCGATAAGCCCAGCCGCGCCGGGCCGGTTCTCCACCACCACGGTCTGGCCGAGTTCCTGCGCCATGGCAGGCGCCATCAGCCGTGCGACCGTATCCACGAGGCCGCCGGGCGGGAACTGGGCAACGAGGCGGATGGGCCCTCGCGACGGCCACGCCTGGGCGGCGGCAGGACGATTAAGAAGGGCGGGGGCCGCGATCAGCCCGGCCCCTGCGCGCAGAAGCGTGCGACGGTTCATGTGGTGAAGCTCCCTTGCTGTCCAGGCGGATGTTTCGCCCGAGACAGAACGAAACACCGCATCGAGGTCCCTGCAAGCCGCGCGCCGCGACTGCGACAGCCGGGTTGACCCGAACCTCGTGCCCGTTAGCCTCGCGCGCACCACACCAAAGACCGGGAGCGGGAGACGATGGCAAAGGAAATCCTCTGCGCATTCAGTGTGCACTGTGACGCCGTGGCAGGCTGGCTCGGCTCCTACGGGGGCGAGGACAGCCCCTCCGACATCAGCCGCGGCGTGTTCGCCGCCGAGGTCGGCATGCCGCGCCTGGTCGAGCTCTTCCGCCGCTTCGGGCTGAAGCAGTCCTTCTTCATCCCCGGCCATACGATCGAGAGCTTCCCCCGCCAGACCGACCTCGTCGTGGAGGCCGGGCACGAGATCGGGCTGCACGGCTATTCGCACGAGAACCCGCTCGCGCTCACACGGGAACAGGAGGAGGCGATCTTCGACCGCTCGATCGCGCTGATCGAAAAGCACTGGGGTCGGCGGCCCGTCGGCTACGTCGCTCCGTGGTGGGAGGTCTCAGCCACCTCGATCGAGATACTCCTCGCGCGCGGCATCGCCTACGACCATTCCCTGATGCACCACGACTGCCTCCCCTACTACGTGCGAACGGGCGACTCCTGGACGAAGATCGACTATTCGCAGCCGGCCGAGACCTGGATGAAGCCCTTCACAAAGGGACAGGTGACAGACCTCGTCGAGATCCCGGCCTCTTGGTGGCTCGATGACCTGCCGCCGATGATGTTCATCAAGAAGTTCCCCAACAGCCACGGCTACGTAAACCCGCGCCATCTCGAGGAGCTCTGGCGGGATCATTTCGATTTCATCCACCGCGAGTACGACTATGCCGTGGTGCCGATGACCATCCACCCGGACGTCTCGGGCAGGCCGCAGGTGCTGATGATGCTCGAGCGGCTGATTTCCCACATGCTCCGCCAGCCCGGGGTGCGCTTCGTCACGCTTGAGGAGATGGCGGCCGACTTCCGCCGCCGGGTGCCGAAGCCCGCGGCGTGACCCGCCGGCGCCGGCCACTGCCGCTCAAGCGGGGCGGAGGAGCGCGTCGATCGCGCGAGCGAGGGCGAGGTCGCGCTCCGAAAGCCCGCCTGCGTCGTGCGTGGTGAGCAGGATCTCCACCCTGTTCCACACATTGGACCACTCCGGGTGGTGGTCGTGCTTCTCGGCCAACAGCGCGACGCGGCTCATGAACCCCCAGGCCTCGGTGAAGTCCTTGAAGCGGAACGAGCGCGCGATCGCATCCCGCCCCTCGACCATGCGCCACTCGGGAAGGTCGGCGGCGAGCCGCGCCCGCTCGGCATCCGTCAATCGCTGCACCATGCTTGCCTCCGTCGCGATCCCTCCGTCATCTAGGGAGCGTGCGGTCCTTCACCACGCCCCCGACGACGGAGGAGATCGTCGCGCTCGCAGATCAGGCTCTCGCCTGGGCGCAGACGCGCTTCCCGCGCGACCTCGGCCGTTTGCTTGCGGGCGTCTCGATCGTGGTCGACGACTTTCCCGACGACGAGACGGTGGCGGAAATGGGGTTGGAGACCGGGTGGGACCTCACGGGGCTTTGGCGCGGCGTGCCGCTCACCCAGCGCAGCCTCACCGACGTGGCGCGCGAACCCGAGATCATTCACCTCTATCGCTTGCCCATCCTCGCCGAGTGGATCGAGACCGAGGTCGATTTGCGCGACCTCGTGCGCAATGTGCTGATCCACGAGATCGCGCACCATTTCGGCTATTCCGACGAGGAGATCGCGCGCCTCGAGGCGGGCGAGGGATGACTCGCGGCCTGGCCATCCCATGTCCACGGCGATGGACCCGTTTCGCCTCCTCCGCGCGGCCTCCGCCGCTGCCGGCCTTTTCCTGACCGCGGCCTGTTCGGTGGTTGGTGCACGTTCGACCGAGGAGCCCGCCTATGCGGTGATCGCCCGCGGAGAGGGGTTCGAAGTGCGCCGCTACGGGCCGCGGCTCGCCGCCGAGGTGGTGGTGGCGGGCGATCCCGTTTCGGCGCGCAACGCTGGCTTCCGCCCGCTCGCCGATTACATCTTCGGCGCCAACCGCACGCGCGAGCGCATCGGCATGACCGCCCCCGTGGCGCAGGCGAAAGGCGAACGGATCGGCATGACGGCCCCCGTGGCGCAAGGCTTCGGCGAAGGCGGGTGGGCGATCCGCTTCTTCATGCCCGCCCGCTACACGCGGGACACGCTGCCCGAACCGCTGGATGCGCGTGTGCGCATCGTTGAGCTGCCCGAGGCGCTGGTCGCCGTCCGTCGGTTCAGCGGCACCACAGGCGCGCGCGAGGTGGAGGCGGAGACGCAGCGCCTGCTCGAAGCCTTGCGCGGCTCGGCCTGGCGGCCATCCGGCGCACCGGAGGCCTGGTTCTTCGATCCGCCCTGGACCATTCCGGCGCTGCGGCGAAACGAGGTCGCGGTGCCCGTGGAACCCGCTCAAGCCTGAGCGAGGATCTGTCGCACCAGCGCGCGCAGGCGTGGAATCGTTTCGGTCTCGAACCAGGGGTTGCGCTTCACCCACACCCGCGTCCGCCAAGACGGGTGCGGCAGCGGAAAGTGCCGGGGCAGGAACGATTCCGCCCGCCGCACCGCCTCCTCCAGCGCGACCTCGGGCCCGAGCACCAGCCGCACCGCATGGCCGCCAACGAGCAGGCGAAGCCGCACCTCGGGCAGGGCGGGCAGCACGCGCGGGTGCCAGTGCGGCGCGCATTCGGGCCTGGGCGGCGCATCGCCGCCCTTGAGCAGCCGCCCCGGATAGCACATCCCGGTCGGCAGAATGGCAATCAAGGAGGGATCGTAGAAAGTCTCGCGGTCGATCCCCAGCCAATCGCGCAGCCGATCGCCGGAAGGGTCGTTGAACGGGCGGCCCGAGGCGTGCGCCTTCGTCCCCGGTGCCTGGCTGGTGATGAGAAGCCGCGCGCGGGGGTCGAGCTGGAAGATCGGCTTCGGCCCGAACGGCAGGTGGGCTTCGCACAGCCGGCAGGCGCTGATCTCGTCGATGGGAGGGGGAGGGGGAGGAGACGCCGCGCTCATCGCTGGTGATGATATCGGGCGTGCCCGCCTCTCCGCGCCACCCCGCGCGAGTGGGGGTTGCGGGAGGAGCCGACGTCCGCTTTCGTCACCTGGTCGCCGGCGCCACACCCGGCGCACGGCGAGGGGGGGACGACGCGATGCCGGCCCGCAAAGTGATCATCACCTGCGCGGTGACGGGATCGATCCACACTCCGTCGATGTCACCCCACCTGCCCGTGACAGCGGAGGAGATCGCGGACGCTGCCATCGGCGCGGCGGAGGCGGGAGCGGCCATCGTGCATCTGCACGCGCGCGACCCGAAGACCGGCAAGCCCGACCAGTCGCCTGAGGCCTTCCTGCCCTTCCTGCGCGTCATCAAGCAGCGTTCGGACGTGGTGATCAACATCACCACCGGGGGCGCGCCGACGATGACGGTTGAGGAACGCGTTCTGCCGGCACAACGCTTCGCGCCCGAAATCGCCTCCCTGAACATGGGAACGATGAACTTCGGCCTCTTCCCCATGCTCGAGCGTCACCGCGCATTCCAGCACGACTGGGAACGGCCCTATCTCGAAGGATCACGCGCCGGCTTCTTCAGGAACACGTTCGCCGACATCGAGCACATCCTGCGCACCTGTGCCGCAAACGGCACGCGCTTTGAGATCGAGTGCTACGACATCGGCCACCTCTATACGCTCGCGCACTTCGTCGATCGGCGCGTGATCGAGCCTCCGCTCTTCATCCAGTCCGTGTTCGGCATCCTGGGCGGCATCGGCACCCACCCGGAGGACGTCTCGCACATGAAACGGACAGCCGATCGGCTGTTCGGCGACTCCTATCGCTGGTCGGTGCTCGGTGCCGGCAAGGCGCAGTTCGCGATCGCCACCCAGGCCTTGCTGATGGGGGGGAACGTGCGGGTGGGGCTCGAGGATTCGCTCTGGCTCGGCCCGGGGCGTCTCGCGCGGTCCAATGCCGAACAGGTGACGCGCATGCGGCAGATCATCGAGGCCCTCGGCCTCGCCGTCGCCACCCCGGCCGAGGCGCGCGAGATGCTCGGGCTGAAGGGAGGGGATGCGGTGAACTTCTGACCGCGTCGCGGACGCGGAAGCGTCAGCGGGAGTTGAGCAGGCGCGCGACGAAGGCCGGAACGAGCGCGGTGGCCGGGCCGTGGATCGCCTCGTCGAACAGATGGCTGCCCTCCGAGGGTTCGAGGTTGAGCTCCAGCGTGCGGGCGCGGCCGCGCACCTCGGCCACGAACCCGGCTGCCGGGTACACCGCGCCCGAGGTGCCGATGGAGATGAAGAGGGAGCACGCATCGAGTGCGGCGCAGATCCGGTCCATCGCAAGCGGCATCTCGCCGAACCAGACGATGTGCGGGCGGAGCGTGCCGGTCGCGCCACAGGCGGGGCATCGTGTCGCGAGCGAAAGGTCCTCGTGCCACGGCATCACCGCCCCGCACGCTGTGCAGCGCGCCTTGGTCAGTTCGCCGTGCATGTGGATCAGGTTCGCCGTGCCCGCGCGGTCGTGCAGGTCGTCGACATTCTGCGTCACCACCGTCACCCCGCCCGGCCATTCGCGCGACAGCCGGGCAAGCGCGAGGTGCGCCGCGTTCGGCTGCACGGCGGGGTCGCGCAGCTGGCGCCGGCGCGCGTTGTAGAAGGCGTGCACGCGGGCGGGGTCGCGGGCGAAGGCCTCAGGGGTGGCGACATCCTCGAGCCGCACCTTGGCCCAGATCCCGTCCTTGTCGCGGAAGGTGGCGAGCCCCGATTCGCGGGAGATCCCCGCCCCGGTGAGCACGACGATCGACTGGTCGCGCCCGATCACTCGCAGGAGAGCCCGAAGGCGGCCAGACCCTCCTCGAGATAGTCGGCGAGCAGCGGCATGCCGAGCAGATAGTCATCGGCGTTGCGCAGGTTGCGCTCCTTGGCCAGCCGGATCGCCTCCTGCCACTCGCTGACATCGAACTCGGCGCGCCCCACCCAGGCCAGCGCGATGAGTGCGGCCTGCTCGTCCTCGTTCAGTTCGGCGATCGCCTCGCGCATCTCCTCCTCGATCGTGTCGGCCTCCTCGTCGAG
>CALBEG010000213.1 GCA_937927455.1 uncultured Elioraea sp.
GTCAGACGTCGGCCGTGCCATTGCCTCGCCCTACGGCTCGATCCCCCGCCGCAAGCTGGCAGCGACAGCGGCGGAGATCGCCGCTATCGCACGCGAGCACGGTGTGGGGGGACTTATCGTCGGCCTCCCCCTCTCCCTCGATGGCAGCGTCGGCCCCGCCGCGCAGGCCGCGCGAGACTGGGCGGCGGCCCTCGCCGCGGCCACTGGCCTGCCGACAGCGCTGTGGGACGAACGCCTCTCCACCGCGGCGGTGAGCCGGATGTTGGTCGGCGAGGCGGACTTGTCTCGCCGGCGTCGAGCGCAGCTGGTGGATGCGGCGGCGGCGACCTGGATGCTGCAGGGCGCGCTCGATTCCCTGCGCCGCTTGCGTCCTTTGCCCGCGTGACACCTCAGACGCCGTACGGCGGCTTGTGCAGCCCCCTCGGCGAGAGGGTGAAGATCTCCACCCCCGTTGCGGTCACGCCCACCGTATGCTCGAACTGGGCGGAAAGCGAACGGTCGCGCGTGACCGCCGTCCAGCCATCGTCGAGGATCTTCACCTCGGGCCGGCCAGCGTTCACCATCGGCTCGACGGTGAAGAACATGCCCGGCCGCAGCACAACCCCCTCCCCGGGGCGGCCGAAGTGGAGCACGTTGGGCGGCTCGTGGAAGGCGCGCCCGAGCCCGTGTCCGCAGAACTCGCGCACCACCGACAAGCGCTGGCGTTCGACGTAGGACTGGATGGCGAAACCGAGATCCCCCAGCGTCGCGCCGGGGCGAATGACGGCGATGCCGCGCATCATCGCCTCGTAGGTGACGTCCATCAGCCTCTGCGCCTTCACCGACGGCTTGCCGGCGACGTACATGCGCGAGGAATCGCCATGCCAGCCGTCGAGCACGACAGTGACGTCGATATTGAGGATGTCCCCCTCCTCGAGCCGGCGCGACGAGGGAATGCCGTGGCAGACGACGTGGTTGACCGAGGTGCAGATCGACTTCGGGAAACCGCGGTAGCCGAGCGGGGCGGGCACGGCGCCGTGCGCGAGGATGAACTCGTGGCAGAGCCGGTCGAGCTCCTCGGTGGTGACGCCCGGGCGCACATGGTCGGTGATCATGTCGAGGGTCTCGGCGGCAAGCCGCCCCGCCCGGCGCATGCCCTCGAAATCCTCCGGGCGGTAGAGGGTGATCTTGCGCGCGTCCGCCCCGCGCACGCCCTCGCTTCGCTCGAGTTGCGTCATCCCGTCTCGGTCCATTGTGTCGGCCCTAGCGCCCGACCTTAGACGGCGCAAGCCGTGGTGGCTCGCCGGCCGCATGTTCAACCGCGCCGAGCGCATCGGCGAGCCGCGCTGCAGCACTGCCGGGGCGAAGGGGCTTCGGTTGGCTGTCCGCCGGCGCCCACCCGGTGAGGGTCAGCAGCACGAGCGGCAACGCGACCCTGCCCTCGCCATCCCGCGGCAGGCGGGCGAGGGCGGATGCGATCAGACCGCGGGGCGGAACCCGGCGCGACCGCTGCGCGAGGGCGTTGGTCTCGCCGAGCGCGCGCAGGTCTCTGATCAGGGCAAGAGGGTCGTCGTAGGCGACGGAAAGGGTATCCCTGTCCGCCACAGGGAGCGCGAACCCTGCCCGCTGCAGGAGCGCTGCGGCGTCGGCAAGGTCAGCCAAGGGCGAGACGCGCGGGCTCGCGCCTCCGGCGGTCTCGACTTCGGCGTCAAGCAGGGCCTGGCGCAGGGGGGCGAGAGTGCCGAGGCCCGGCATCACGGCGAGAAAGAGCCCGTCCGGGACGAGAACGCGCCTGATTTGGATCAGCGCCCCTGGCAGGTCGTTCACCCAATGCAGAGACAGGCAGGAGACGACGAGGTCGAACGATGCCGGCGCGAAGGGAAGCCACTCCTCGTCGGCAGCGACGGCTGGACCGCTGCGTGCGGCGCGGCTTGCCATGCGGGGAGAGAGGTCGGCGCACACCACGAAGGGGATGCCGCGCGCCCGCAGAGCATCCGCAAGCAAGCCGTGCCGCCCGCCGAGGTCGAGAGCGCGGGTGAAGCGGCGGGTGGTATCGTCGAGGCGATCGACCAAGCGTTCGGCAAGCACAGCGAAAATCGGTGCCGCTTCGTCGATACGCGCGGCTGCGCGATCGCGATGCAAACGCACGCTGCGGCGGTCGAAGATGGGCTCCAGTCCGGCGGTCATCTGCAGGATTTGGGCGGGGCGGTGGAACAAGGCAACAGGGTCCCCGTGCCTCGCCGGGCGGTCTGCTCCACGAACGGGGGCGGGGCGGGCACAGCCGAAAGCGCGCGTTCCTGCCAGTCATGGCGCGCTCGCGCGCCCAACACTCCCGGTCTGCCCCTCGCCCCGCAGGAGGGCAGGCAGGGATGCTTGAGCATCGCACGCCACCAAACGTGCAGCTGTGGCGCCAACGACCTGAGCGCGGCTTCGCACAAACCGATCGTCTCGTGCTGCATGGCGCGGTATACGGAGGCCGGAAATGGCTGCCGGCACCCGCCTCACCCCCCTTCCCGCGGCGCAGCAAGGGCGGGTCTTGAATGCCTCCAGGCCTGTGGTCCTGCTCGCCTCACAGCGGGCGGGCGGCACATGGACCAGGCCCATGCCGCCGCTGCCCCCGCGCCAAGCCCTCTGAGGCCCCGATGCGTGCGACCGCCCCCTCTCCGCCATGGCGGGCACTGGCGCGCAGCGGCGCCCACATTGCGAGGCTTGCCATCGACGCCCTGATCCCGCCGTCCTGCCCAGTGTGCGGTTCGCCAGTGGCAGCCCAGGGACTCATCTGCCCGGCCTGCTTTCCGCTCTTCCGACCGATCGTCCCGCCCCTCTGCAACGCATGCGGCCTGCCTCTGGCGGTGGCGGAACTGCCCTCCGGGCCCGTCCTCTGCCCCTCCTGCGCATCGCGGCGTCCGCTGTTCGGGAGAGCCCGCGCGGTCTGGCTCTACGGCGGTGCGGCCAAGGATCTTGTCCTGAGGTTGAAATACGCCGATCGCGAGGACCTTGCGCTGCCGATCGGGCGGTTGATGGCCCGGGCGGGAGAGGAGCTTTTGCGCGAGGCCGACCTGCTGATCCCGGTCCCTCTGCACCTGCGCCGCCTGGTTGCGCGACGCTACAACCAGGCAGCGCTGCTCGCCCACGTCATCGCGCGCGCGTCCGGCGTGCCGGCCGCGGTCGATGCACTGCGCCGCACCCGCGCGACCCCGCCGCTCGCTGACCTTAGTCGCGAGGAGCGGGAAGCGAGCCTGATCGACGCCTTTGTCGTCGCCCCGCGCTGGCGCGCCCGCATCGCTGGGAGGCGCGTGGTTCTGATCGACGACGTGCTCACCTCGGGCGCCACAGCAGAGGCCTGCACGGACGCCCTGTTCTCTGCTGGTGCGGCCTCCGTCGACGTGCTGGCCGCCGCCCGCACGCCGCCGCCGCGCGCCACTCTGGCTTGACCTCGCGGCGCACGGGCGCGAGAGGGGTGCGATGCCCGAGATCGAGATCTACACCATCGCCTGGTGCCCCTACTGCGTCGCGGCGAAGCGGCTGTTGCGGCGCAAAGGGGTGGCGTTCCGCGAGATCGACGCGCCCTCGGGAAGCCCCGCCCGCGAGGAAGCGATCCGACGCTCCGGCGGGCGCACCACCGTGCCGCAGGTGTTTATCGATGGAAAACCTGTCGGCGGGTACGATGACATCTCCGCCCTTGACCGGGCGGGTGAACTGGATCGGCTGCTCCGCCTCGGCTCTGCGGCCGATTGACCTTCCCCCTCTCCTGGCACTCCCTTGCCGAGGGTGCCAATCGTCCCGACACTAGAGAGCGAACGATCGGGGTGACAGCCATGATCCATTACACGCTCCGCTGCGAGGCGGGCCACGAGTTCGACGGCTGGTTCAAGGACAGCACGACCTTCGAGACGATGGCAGCGCGGGGCTTGATCGAATGCCCCTTCTGCGGCTCGACCCAGGTCTCGCGCGCTCTGATGACACCGGCCATCGCAGGGGGGAGGGGGGAGGAAGCGGCCGCCAGAGCGGCCGCAGCGCCACCGCCTGTCGCGCCGGAAAAGGCCGTCGCCGGCCCGATCCCGCCTGCCCTCTACGCCGCATTGGCGCGTCTGCGCGCCGAGATCGAACGGCGTTGCGAGTATGTCGGCCCGGCCTTCGCCGAGGAGGCGCGCCGCATCCACGAGGGCGAGGCGGAACAGCGTGGCATCTACGGGGAAGCCACCCCGGAGGAGGCGGAGGCGCTGCGCGAGGACGGAATCGAGGTGCAGTCCATTCCCTGGGTGCCACGCACCGACGGCTGACTGCGCCGAGCCCTTAGGGCGGGCCTCGCTGCCTGAACCCTTTGGCCCTTTGACTTGGGAACCAGGATCACACCTTCGCCCCGGCCTCAGCTGAGGCGGTCGCCCTCTGGCCGGGTCTTGGCCGCTGCCCGCACCAGGGTCGCGATCGCCGCTGCAAGATCGGCCCGCGCGATCGGCTTGGCGAGGAAGGCGATCGCCTCCTGACGGGCAAGATCCTCGGGCAGCTGACTGCCGGCGAAGCCGCTGATCAGAAGAGTTGGCAGGATCCTGCCGCCCCGCCGGGCCCAAAGCGCGAGTTCATACCCGTTCATGTCGCCCGGCATGACCACATCCGTGACCAGCACGTCAGGCACCGCCTCGGCAAGCCGCGCCCGCGCCGAGGCGGCATCGTGCGCCTCCGTCACCCGCGCGCCGAGCGCCTTCAGGGTTTCGGCCATGACGTGACGCACTGTGGGGTCGTCGTCCACCAGCAGCACATGTGCCTCGATGCGCTCCGGCACGCTTGCCGGCCGCGTCGGCTCTGAGGGAATCGCCTCTGCCGTGAGCGGCAGGAACACCGAGACTCGCGTGCCGCGGCCGGGCTTGCTCTCAATCACTGCCGTGCCGCCCGATTGCTGGGCGAAGCCGTAGACCATGGCGAGCCCGAGCCCGGTTCCGCGGCCGAGTGCCTTGGTGGTGAAGAAGGGCTCGAAGGCCCGCGCTGCCACCTCGGGCGGCATCCCCCGCCCGTTGTCCTCGACATCGATCACCGCGTAGCGCCCCGGCTCGAGCCCCGTGGTGTCGCGTTCGGCGGCGCGCACGAGACGCATGCGCGTGCGCACGACGATGCGGCCGTCGCGCTCGATCACGTCGTGCGCGTTGGAGATGAGGTTGATCAGGCAGGCATCGAGATGCGCCGGGTCGACGCGCACCGGCAGCGGCCTGGGCGCGAGGTCGAAGACGAGCTGGTTCTGCTCGCCGGCCGCCTTGGCGAGCAAGGTGCGGCTCTTGCGGATCTGCACCGAGATGTCGCAGGCGACCGGGAACAGCATCTGCCGCCGCGCGAAGGAGAGGAGATCCGCCGTCAGCCGTGCCCCCCTCTCGATTGTTGCCATCATCAGGTCGGTCGTCTCGCGCACGGCCTGATCCTCTGGGAAGCGGTTCTGCAGGGTTTCGGCGCAGCCCATCAGCACCGCAAGAAGGTTGTTGAAGTCGTGCGCCACCCCGCCGGTGAGCAGCCCGACCGCCTCCAGCTTCTGTGCCTGGTGAAGCTGATCTTCGGCCGTGCGCCGGGCCTCATCGGCGTCGATCACGCATTCGACGAGCTCGGCGTGCGCGTGCGCCGCACGCCACAGGGCATAGGCGAGCGCTCCGATGGCGATGGAGGCGAGCAGCAGCACCAGGCCGAAGCCGATCGCCACCTTGTCGTGCGCACGCGACAAGGCGCTGGTCGACCCGCCGACCGAGACAGCGACGAGTTTCGGCCCGATGGCGCGCCAGGCGACAAGACGCCTGCCATCCTGCTCGGTTTCGACCTCGAAGGA
>CALBEG010000214.1 GCA_937927455.1 uncultured Elioraea sp.
GCCAAGCGTGCGTGGGGCGAAACCGATGGTGGCGGCGAAGTCGGGGTCGAAGGAGACGAGGCGAAGCTCCTTCCACAAAAGCGCGAGTACGCCGAGCACGAGGCCAAGGACGATGAGGAGAGTCCACAGCTCGCGCGGCAGGTCGGCAAGCGCGCGCGCCTCAAACAGAGAGCCCAAGCCCTCGGCGGCGGGCCAGATCAGCGTCTCGAGCTGGCCGGCAAGAACGCAGTCGATGTCGAGATCGACCGAGGCCGCGCCGGTGAGTTCGATCAGCACGAGACCCAGGGCGAACATGGCTGAAAACACGACGCCCATCGCGGCACCGGGCTCGAGGCGGGCAGTGCGGCGGACGAGATCGATCGCAAGCGCGGCGAACACAGCGGCGACCACTGCGCCCAGAACCATCGGCAGGGGAGCGCGCGAGCCCGAGGCCCAGAAGCCGAGCACGAGCCCCGGCAGCACGGCGTGGCTGATCGCATCGCCGAGCAGGCTCTGGCGGGTGAGCAGGAGCAGATTGCCGATCAGCCCGCAGGCGAGGCAGGCGAGGATCGCAGCTGCGAGCGGAACGAGGTCGAGCTGCAGGAAGGTTGTCATCGGGAGATCGACATCGCGCAGCCCTGGCCGGCCGCAGCGTGCTTGCGCCGTCGTGCGGCAACAGCACGACGCATCGCCTCCGCCACGACCCCGCGCTCGGGCGCGGCGAGGAGGGCCAAGGTGAACAGGGCGGAGGCGACGAGCACGATGGTCGCCCCCGTCGGCAAACCGTGTTGCGATGCCGAAACTGCCGCGCCGATCCAGGCCGAAGCGCCTCCGAAAAGCGCAGACAGCCCGACCATGACGGCGAGCCGATTGGCGAGCAGACGGGCCGTGGCGGCGGGGATCACCATGAGCCCCACCACCATCAGAGCACCCACTGCAGAGAGGCCGATGATGGCCACCGCAAGCATCAGCGACAGAAGAGCCCCATCAAGTGCGCGGACGGGAAGCCCGACCGTGGCGGCGAAGGCCGGGTCGAAACAGAGCACGGAGAGGGGCCGGAAGAAGAGGGCGACCAGGACGCCCGCGGCGGCGGCGAGGAGGGCGATCAGGACGGCATCGCGCGCGAGCATGCCGGCCGCCTGGCCAAGAATGAACCCCTTCAACCCGGCCTGGCTCCCGGTCGGCAGCGCCTGCACGACGGAGAGGAGCACCATGCCAAGGCCGAACCCGACCGAGAGGGCAAGTGCCATGGCGGCATCGTCCTTCAGCCGTCCTCTGGCGGTGAGCGCGTGGACGGCAAGTACGGCAAGAGCGGAGGTGAGGGCAGCGCCGGCGAGCAGGGCGGGAAGGCCGCGCTGGTCCGAGCCCAGAGTGAAAGCGAGCAGGTAGGCGCCCGCGACCCCGGGCAGGGTGGCGTGCGCCGCCGCATCGGCGATCAGCGCCCGGCCGCGCAGCAGCACGAAGGCGCCGACCGCGCCGGCGGCTAGGCCAAAGGCCGCGGTGCCTAGAACCACCACCGCCGCGTTATAGCCGGCGTTGAAGGTGAGGGCGTCGACCAGCATGGCGGGAAGAGGGGGTCAGGCCAAAGCGGCGAGCGGGATCGGCGCGCCGTAGGCCTCGGCCAGCGCCTCTGCCGTGAAGGTCGTCGCCATCGGCCCGGCGGCGATCACCCGCCTGTTGAGCAGCAGCACCTCGCTGAACGTGGCGGGAGCGGTGGCGAGGTCGTGGTGCACAGCGATCACTGTCCTGCCGGCGGCAGCGAGGCGGCGCAGCACGGCGAGGATCGCCGTCTCAGAAGCGGCATCCACTCCGGCGAAGGGCTCGTCCATCAGCATCAGCTCGGCTTCGAGGGCGAGCGCGCGGGCGAGGAAGACGCGCTGCTGCTGCCCGCCCGAAAGGGCGCCGATGCGACGGTGGGCGAGATCGGCGAGACCGACCTCGGCCAAGGCTGCCAGCGCCCGGTCGCGCTCGCGCCGCGGCAGGGGCCGGAACCAGCCGACATGCGGGTAGCGCCCCTGTGCGGCGACCTCGAGAGCGGTGAGCGGAAAGTCCCAGTCCACCGAGGCGCGTTGCGGCAGGTAGGCGACTCGGCAGCGCACCTCGGCAAGCGGACGGCCGAACAGGCGAACCTCGCCGCAGAGGCTGGGGATAAGGCCCAGAACCGCCTTGAGGAAGGTGGATTTGCCAGCCCCGTTCGGGCCGATGATGGCGGCGAGAGTACCCGCCGGCACCTGCCACGAGACGTCCGTCAGCACCGGCGTGCCGCCGTAAGCGACGCTGAGCCCCTGCACCGCGAGCGCTGGTTCGGGCGGCAGGGGAACAGGATCGGGCGCCCTCATCGCGCCCCCGCGAGCCGTCCAGAGAAGCCCCGCGCCGGCGCCTCGCCGCCAAGGGCGCGGACGATGGTGGTCACGTTGTGATCGAGCATGCCGAGATAGGTGCCCTCGTAGGTGCCGGGTTGACCCATCGAATCGGAGAACAGCGTGCCGCCCAGCACGACGCGATGCCCCCTGGCCGCCGCGCCTTCGATCAGAGCGCGGAGGTTGCGGTCAGGCACAGAGGTTTCGGCGAAAATGGCAGGGATTCGTCCGGCGACGACGAGCTCGACCAGGTCGGCGATCCGCCTCAGCCCCGCCTCGGTTTCGGTGGAGAGGCCCTGGATGCCCATGACCGCGAGGCCGTAGCGCCGTCCGAAATAAGCGAAAGCATCGTGCGCGGTGATCAGCACGCGGGCGTTCGCGGGGATGGTGGCGATGGCGGTGGCGGCATAGCCGTCGATAGCGGTGACGTCGGCGCGAAGGGTTTCGAGATTGCGCCGAAACAGCATCTCGCCGGCCGGATCCAGTCGGATCAGCGCCTGGGCCACAGGTTCAGCCGCTTTCGCCCACAGGGAGGGGTCCATCCAGACATGCGGGTCGAAGGCACCCGGCGCGTCCGCCACCGCGATCAAATCCTGTTCCGGCAGGGTTTCGGCAACAGCGAGCACGCTTTTCCCCGCCCGGGCAACGCGCGCGAAGGTCTCGGCCAGGCGCCCCTCCAGCCCGAGCCCGTTGGCGAGCACGAGGTCGGCACGCAGCAGACGCTCGAGGTCGGCGCGCGTGGCCCTATAGAGATGGGGATCCACCCCAGGGCCCAACATCATATGCAGGGCAGCGCGATCCCCCGCGATGGCTGAGACGAGGTCGCCCACCATGCCGGTGGTGGCAACGACCTGCACCGGGCGGCCGCCCCGTGCAGAGGCCTGCCCGACCCCGCTTGACCAGACGGCCAGGGCGGCAAGCAGCGCGCGCCGGCCGAGGATGGCGTCTGACAGTCCGCTCATCCTGCTCTCCCGCTCGTCCCGCGCTGCGTCCTGTTCTCGCGCATCATCCTGAGGATCTGACCCGCCGCTGTTGAATGTAGCAAAGGCAACACTTCACATGCAATGCACCAGGTTGCCGCCATCACGCGAGGGTGATGCCTTCTCTGCAAATGGTCTCGCCCTCCGCGATGTGCTAGGCGAGAGCGCATGACGCCGCAGGACAACACCGCCCTGCCCGACCCGCCCCCTCCCGCCCCTGACGAGGAGGCGGCCCGGCACGCCTCCGCGCGCTCCGCGCGCGCCTCAGCGCTGACGGAGGACTATGTCGAGATCATCGCCGACCTGTTGGAGCGCGAAGGCGAGGCGCGGCCAACCGACATCGCGCGCCGGCTCGGCGTGGCGCATGCGACGGCCATCAAGACCATCGCCCGCCTTAAGCGCGACGGGCTGGCGCGCGCCCGCCCGTATCGCGGCGTGTTCCTCACTGACCGAGGCTGGGACATGGCGCGCAAGATGAAGGCCAGGCACCAGACGGTGGTTGCCTTCCTGCTGGCACTGGGGGTACCGGCTGACGTGGCGGAGGTCGATGCGGAAGGAATCGAGCACCACGTGAGCGACGCAACCCTCGCCGCCTTCGAGCGTTTCCTCGCCCACGCCGCGCAAGGTGACGGCCGCTGAGCGTCGTTCGTCCCGAAACCGTGTCTGATCCAGCGATCGAAGCGCTCGTGCACGGCACGCATGGCGACCCGTTCAGCCTGCTCGGCCGGCACGGCGGGGTGCTCAGAGCGCTCCTGCCCGGGGCCGAAGCGGTGGAGGTGGCCAGTGCTGAGGGCACCTGGCCCCTCTCCCGGTCCCATCCGGTCGGGCTGTTCGAGGGGCGAGCTCCTCAGGCCTGGCCCTATGTGCTCCGCATCACCTGGCCGGGCGGAGTGGTGCAGGAGACCGAAGACCCCTACGCCTTCGGCCTGCTCCTCGGCCCGCTGGACCTCCACCTGTTCGGCGAAGGCACGCACCGCGAGGTGGGGCGCGTGTTCGGCGCGCAGGCGATGACTCTGGGCGGGGTGGCAGGGGTGCGCTTCGCAGTGTGGGCGCCGAACGCGCGGCGGGTTTCGGTCGTTGGCGACTTCAATGCTTGGGACGGACGGCGCCACCCGATGCGCCGCCGTCCTGAGGCCGGGGTGTGGGAGCTGTTCATTCCCCGCCTCGGGCCCGGCACGCGGTACGCCTACGAAATTCTTGGCGCCGACGGGCACCTGTTGCCGCTGAAGGCCGACCCGGTGGCGCGGCAGGCCGACCTGCCGCCCTCCACCGCGTCCATCGTCGCTGACCCTGCTCCCTTCGCCTGGTCGGACAGCGATTGGATCAAAACGCGCGCGCAACGGAACGCTGTCGAGTCGCCGATCGCCATTTACGAAGTGCACCCAGAATCCTGGTCCGAGGAGGTGACGGACTGGGATCAGCTCGCCGAGCGGTTGATCCCGCATGCGGTGGGGCTCGGCTTCACCCACCTCGAACTCCTCCCCGTCATGGCGCACCCGTTCAAGGCCTCCTGGGGCTATCAACCTTTGGGCCTGTATGCGCCAAACCCGCGCCTTGGTTCTCCTGAGGCCTTCGCCCGCTTCGTCGATCGCTGTCACGCCGCGGGCTTGGGCGTGATCCTCGACTGGGTGCCGGCGCATTTCCCCACCGACCCGCACGGCATGGTCCGTTTCGACGGCACCGCGCTCTACGAGCACGCCGACCCGCGCGAGGGGTTCCACCGCGACTGGAGCACGCTGATCTACAATGTGGGCCGGCACGAGGTGCGCGCATTCCTCATCGCCTCCGCCCTCTTCTGGCTCGAGCATTATCACGCGGACGGGCTGCGCGTGGATGCCGTCGCCTCCATGCTCTACCGCGACTATTCTCGCCCCGAGGGCGAGTGGATCCCGAACCGCCACGGCGGGCGCGAGAACCTCGAAGCGATCGACTTCTTCCGCGAACTCACCTCCGTCGTGCGCCAGCGCGTGCCGGGGGCGATGCTGATCGCCGAGGAATCGACCGCCTGGCCTGGGGTGACGCGCCCGCCAGCCGAGGGTGGCTTGGGGTTCGACTGGAAGTGGAACATGGGCTGGATGAACGACACGCTGCGCTACTTCGCGCGCGACCCCATCCACCGCGCCCACCACCACGACGAGATCACCTTCGGGCTGTGGTACGCATGGTCGGAGCGATTCGTGCTGCCGCTGTCCCACGACGAGGTGGTGCACGGCAAGCGCTCACTGCTTGCCAAAATGCCCGGCGATGACTGGCAGCGCTTCGCCCATCTGCGCGCCCTGCTTGCCCTTACCTGGACGCACCCGGGCAAGAAACTGGTCTTCATGGGGGCAGAGATCGCCCAGCCCTGGGAGTGGCACCATGACGGGTTCGTGCCGTGGCAGTTGCGGGCTGATCCGCGCCACGCCGGAGTGGAGCGTCTCGTTGCCGATCTGAACCGGCTCTACCGCACGCGCTGCGCCCTGCATGCGGCGGATTGCCGGCCAGAGGGCTTTGCGTGGGCGGTGGTCGATGATCGCGCTCAGTCGGTGTTCGCGTGGCTCCGCCGCAGCGGCGGGGATGAGGTGCTGGTAGCGCTCAACTTAACACCCGTGCCGCGCCTGGATTACGCGATCCCGGTGCCGCGCGACGGGGTGTGGCGGGAGCTGCTCAACACCGATTCCGTCCTCTACAGCGGGTCGAATCTGGGCAACGCGGGCGGGGCGGTCGCCGCGGGCGGCGTGCTTCGCCTCACTCTGCCGCCGCTTGCCGGGCTGATCCTCGCCCCTGAGTCCTAGTTCAGCTTCGCCCTCAGCTCATCGATCAGCGCCCGCGTGCCTCTCGCTGTCTCCGGGTCTGGGGCGAGAGGAAGGAGGCGTTCGAGGCAGGCGATGGCTCCGCGCAACGACCCGCTCTCGTAATGCAGACGCGCCGCCTCGCGCAGGATGTAGGGCTCCTCGGGGGCGAGAAGCGCCATGTCCTCGAGCACAGCAAGAGCGCCGGCAACATCGCCCGCCTTCGCCCGCCTCTGCCAGACATTGTTCTCCAGGCGAAGCAAGACATCGCGATCCGTCATCGGTTTGAGCACGAACTCCCCGCCTTCGGGTTCGATCGCGGCAAGCCGTCGCCCGACTTCCTCGAGCGACACGACGCGTCCGCGGGCGAAGGGGTCGAGGAGGACGGGGCCTGACCCGGCATCGAGCCCGACCAGGAAATGGGCGGGCATGTTCGCGCCTCGGGCTTGGAACCCGGCGGCGCGCGCGGCGTGAATCCAAAGGATGCCCAAGGCGACGGGAAGCCCCCTGCGGCGTTCGATCACGCGCAGCAGGTTGGCATTGGCGGGATCGTCGTAGGTCTCGCCATCTCCGAGATAGCCGAGATGATCGGCCAGCAGTGCGGCGAGCCCCGCCGCCGCCGCCTCGCTGTCGCCCTCCGCCGCGGGGCCGATCGCCGCCGACGCCTGCGCGATGTCGTCGAGATGCGCCAGCGCAGCGGCGAGGTCGGCTT
>CALBEG010000215.1 GCA_937927455.1 uncultured Elioraea sp.
CGCCATGTCCGGCTACGCCAAGACCGCCATCCTGCTCGCTGCACTGACCGCCCTGTTCATGGGTGTGGGCTTCGCCCTGGGCGGCGAACAGGGCATGCTGCTCGCGCTCCTTTTCGCCGGCGGGATGAACCTTTTCGCCTGGTGGAACAGCGACAGGATGGTGCTGCGCATGGCGGGCGCCCGCCCGATCGGGCCGCAGGACGCGCCGCGCCTCTACGCGCTCACCCAAACGCTGGCGCAACGTGCCGGCCTACCGATGCCCGCCCTCTACGTGATCGACGAGGACCAGCCCAACGCCTTCGCCACCGGGCGCGATCCCGCGAACGCCGCGGTCGCGGTCAACACGGGGCTGCTGCGCCATCTCACCGAGGAGGAAGTGGCGGGCGTGATTGCGCACGAGCTCGCCCACATCAAGAACCGCGACACGCTGATCATGACCGTCACCGCGACGCTGGCCGGTGCAATCGGCATGCTCGCCCAGTTCGCCTTCCTCTTCCGCGGCGGCGACAACCGCAACAACCCCTTGGGCGCGATCGGGCTCATTCTGATGCTGATCCTGGCGCCGCTTGCTGCCATGCTGGTGCAGATGGCGATCAGCCGCTCGCGCGAATACGAGGCCGACAGGGTGGGGGCGGAGATCGCAGGCTCCCCGCGCGGCCTCGCCAACGCCCTCCTCCGCCTGCAGGAGCTCGCACGGCGCATCGAGAACCGGCACGCGGAGGCGAACCCCGCACTCGCGCACCTCTTCATCGTCAATCCCCTCTCGGGGGCACGGATGGACAACCTGTTCTCCACCCACCCGAACACGGAGAACCGGGTGCGCGCGCTGATGGAACTCGAGCGTCGCATGGGCGGGGGCGGTAGCGGTTGGTCCGCGCCCCGCAGCGCGCCCGCCTCTTTGCCGCCGCGCCGCGCCGGCGGCTCCGTGCCGAGTTCGGGATGGCGGTAAAAACCCCTTGATCTCCTCCGCACCCGCGCCGAGGTGCGCGAGCGGGTCGCCGCCCGGCTCGGCGCGACAAGACTGATCGACAGCTTCGCGGTCACTCGCGCCTGGGTCTGCGTCGCCTCACTCTGCCGCGGCAAGCGTTGCTTCGCCTTCGATCAGCGCGCGCAGCATCTGCCGCATGATGACCCCCGGCTTGTCGGAGGGCATGTTCATCTCGCGTCCGGTCTGATCGAGCGGCATGTTAGGGTCAGGCGCGCTTAGGATGTCGCGGTCCTCCGCCGTCACCTGGCGGTCGAAGGCGATCACTTTCTCGGCTGGCGCCTCTGTCTCCGTGTCGTTGCGGTAGACCCACTGGCAGCTCTTGGCTGGTGCGATCGTCGATCGGGGTGGCGGCGATGAGGATGGAATAAGGGAGCGCGGCTGGATAGCGGATGCTGAGCTTGCGCAGGGAGGGTATTGACCAGGGTGCCAGCATGTGCAGCACCGACCTCTGCTCCACCAAGGGCAGGAGTTGCTTTTACCCGGACGGGCTCACCACCAGCACGTCGGAGCGGAAGACGAACCTGTCAGCAAACTCCTCTACCCCCGGCTCGACAGGCTCCGGGTGGCTCATGTTGCCGAACGAGGCGCGCTAGACGAAGGCGACATGCGCCATGGTGATGCGCCCCTGCTCGTCCAGCGGGCGCTGAGGCAAACGCACCACCGTGCCCGCGTGATCGCACGCCCAGCCGTGATAGCCGAAGGCGAGCACGCCGTTGGCGTAGAAGCCCTTGGAGAGCTTCGCCGTGCGGTGACAGCAGCGATCCCCGAGAAGGGAAGGACGGCCTTCGCCGTCGCGCCAGACGACGAGGTCACGCCCCAGAAGCCGGAAGGGCTTCGGACCGTCCGCGAGGTGTGCAACAGGGATCAGCGGATACCAGAAGCGGGCGAGGATCGGGGTCTCTGTCGGGCGCATCATACGGTCTCCCTTCTGGCATGGTCCACTTTCCCACAGCAAAAGCCGAGCAAACGCCGTGCCCGTCAGCGCGCGTAGAGGCCCAAGGAGACGAACTGCCCGCGCGAGAGATTGAACCCGTCGATCCGCGCCACCTCGCGCACAGCGAGGCGCAGGCGGTCCGCCTCGGCGTGGAAGGCGGCCTCGTTGCGATCGCGCACCAAGGCCAGCCCCCTCCCGCGTTCGGCAAGGTGCCACGCCGCCTCCTCGCCGCCGCGCAGAAGCCGCACATCGGTGCCCACGAGGAAAACGAGCGAGGGTTCGTGGAAACCAACCGCTGCAAAGGGACGGTCGGAGGCCGGCGGCCGGCCGCCCGTCGCCGCCCAGTGCGCCTCTGCCGCCTCGGCGATGCGCGGCGAGAGCCAGATCCCCCGCGCCTCTGGGATCACCCCCTGCAGGATCGCCCCGTACAGCACCACCGACCCGATGAGACCCGACGCCACCGCCCGCCTCGTGTCGGGCACGCGGACGCCCTGCCACAGGATCCAACCCGCCGCGGCGAGCGCGAGCGGAAGCCCCCACGGCATCCCTCCCGCCACCAAGGGCAGGGCGATCGCAAGCGCGGCAAGGCCCAACGGGGCGATGAGCCAGAGGCCCAGCGAGAGCCGAGCAAGCCAGCGCGGCGGAGGCCTGCCGGAAGGGTCGAGAAGCCAGCGCGCCGCAAGCAGCAAGACGGCAGGGAAGGTGACCGCAACATAGTGCGGCAGCTTGGTCGGCAGGAGTTCGAACACCAGCCAGGTGGGCAGGATCCAGGCGAGGAGGAACCGTGTGGCGGGCTCATCCCGCCCGGCCCAAACCGCGGGGATGGCGCGCAGCACGGCGAGCGAGCCAGGGAAAAGCGTGATCGCGGCAAGCAGGAGGTGATAGCCGGGCGGCCCGCCGTGCTGTTCGTCGGCACCCACCACCTTCTGGCCAAGATCGCCGCGGATCGCCTCGAGGAAGAAGGCGCCGTCCGTCGCGAGCCAGATCGCAACCCCCCAGGGCAGCACGACGGCGAAAGCCAGCGGAAGACCCCAGGCGGCGCGCAGAGCGCCGAGCCAGGACGACGGACGGCGGACGAGACGATCGCTCATCCACAGCGCGAGGGCGGCAAGCCCCGCCACCATCGGCGCCACCGGCCCCTTGAGCAAGGTTCCAACCCCTAGGGCGAACCAGAACCCCGCCGCCGCGCTGGGCCCGAATCGTTCGGGCGCCACCACCGCCCGCCCGAACAGCCCCATCATCACCGCGATCGTGCCCAGGAGCGCGGCATCCGTCTTCGCGATGTGCATCTCCACCGTCACCACCAGGGCGGCGAGGAGAAGCATCGCGGCGACCAGCGCCGCCTCGCGGCCGATGAGAGCGCGGCCGAGCCAGAAGGTCGCGAGCGCCGCAATCAGGCCCCCCAAGGCCGAAGGCACGCGGTAGGGCCAGATGTCGGTCCGGCCCGCCAGCCCCATCGCCTCGGCGGCAGTCACGCTCGCCGCCTGCGCCCAGTGGATCCCGACCGGCTTCTTGTTGCGCGCGACGTCGCCGAAGCGGATGGCGACGAAATCCTCCATCTCCAGCATCTGCTTCGTCGCCTGGGCGAAGCGGGACTCGTCGCGATCGGACGGCGGAATGGACAAGAAGCCCGGAACCACGAACAGGGCCCAGACGAGCAGGATAACGAGAACTGGCCGCCGCGTGCCGGCGAGGCGGGCGAAGAGATCCTGCGCGGCCGGTGGTGCTAAGGTCATGCCGGGCTTGGGCGGCCCGACGCGCCGGAAGTCAAGCCCACCCTGCTCGACAGAGGGAGCAAGGCTTGAACAGAGGCCAAGGCGCGGCGAGGAAGAGCCTATGGCGCGCGCCTCTCTCTCCCCTCGTCCCGTCCCCGCCGGCACAGCATCGCGGACAGCCGCGATCGCGCTGCTGGAGGCCGTGCTCGGCCACAGGCGCACGCTCGAGGAGGCGCTCGACACTCTCCCTCCCCTTCCCCCTCGAGATCGCGCCTTCACTCACCTGCTCGCCGCCACCGTGCTGCGCCGGCTTGGCACGCTGGATGCCGTGCTCGAGCCTTTCCTTCACCGTCCGCCGCCCGAGGCGATTCGCCACGCGCTCAGAATTGGCGCAGCCCAGCTTCTCCTGCTCGGCACCGCGCCGCACGCCGCCGTTTCCGCCACCGTCGCCGCGGTGCGGGCGCTGTCCAAGGGCGAAGCCTTCGCCGGGCTTGTCAACGCGGTGCTGCGGCGGATTGCCGCCGAAGGCCCCATCGCCCTCGCCGGGCTCGATCCCCCGCGCCTCGACACCCCCGACTGGCTGTGGCGGGCCTGGCACGCTGCCTACGGGCCCACCACCGCGCGGGCGATCGCAGAGGCCAATGCCCGCGAAGCGCCCCTCGATCTGACAGTCAAACCCGATCTCGATGCGGCGGCATGGGCAGGGCAGCTGGGGGGCGCGATCCTTGCCACCGGTTCGCTTCGCCTTGTGTCTGCCGGCCGCCCGGTGCCGTCCCTCCCCGGCTATGCCGAGGGGGCGTGGTGGGTGCAGGACGCAGCCGCCGCCCTGCCCGCCCGCCTCCTCCGGCCTTCTCCCGGCGAGCGCGTCGCTGACCTGTGCGCGGCCCCCGGCGGCAAGACGGCACAGCTCGCCGCCGCTGGCGCGCTCGTCACCGCCGTCGAGGCCTCTCCTGCGCGGGCGCAGCGGCTTGCGGAGAATCTGGCTCGCCTCCGGCTTGCCGCCGACATCGTCGTCGCCGACGCGCTCGCCTGGACCCCGCGCGACGCCTTCGATGCCGTGCTGCTGGATGCCCCCTGCACGGCGACCGGCACCATCCGCCGCCACCCGGACATTCCGCACCTGAAGCGCCCGCGCGACCTCTGCCCACTGGTTGCCGCCCAGAAGGCCTTGCTCGCCGCCGCCGCCCGCCTGACTCGTCCGGGCGGGCGGCTCGTCTACGCCGTCTGCAGCCTGCAGCCCGAGGAGGGCGAGGGCGTGGTCGCAGACGCCGCTTCCCTCGGCCTCGTGCCGGACCCCGTTCGGCCTGAGGAGGTGCCTGGCCTCGCTGCGGCGGTCACGCCGGCGGGGCATGTGCGCACCCTGCCCTGCCACTGGGTTGAGCGCGGGGGGCTTGATGGGTTTTTCGTCGCGCGATTCCGGCGCGTCTGAGATGTCAGGGCGGCGGCACGGCGAGCGTGTCGGGCGGCAGGCTGCCCTCGGTTGCGACCTGTTTCCCCGCCCACTCAGCACCCCGCGCCAGCGCCTCTTCGATGTCTCCAGTCCGCAGCAGCCCGTCGATCAGACCGGCCGCAAAGACGTCGCCCGCTCCGGTGGTGTCGACGACTTTGACCGAGGGGGCGGCAACGCGATGGACCGCGCCATCCACCCCAAACGCCTCCGCCCCGTTCGCTCCGCGCGTCACCACGACCCACTCAAGCGACGCACCGCACAGGGTGCGCCCCAGCGTGAGAGGGTCGTCGCGCTCGCGCTCCTCCAGGTCGTGTTCGGAGGCGATCAGCACGCGCGCAGCAAGCGGCGCCCGCCCGTGGCGTGCGAGCACGCTCACGGTGAGTGCCCCCTTCGCCCAGTGTGCGGCGACGATTTTCGGCACGATCGGCGCATGCAGTTTGGTCAGCACCGCGTCGTAATGGCCACCCAGCAGCCCCTGGCCCTCGAGTTCGATCGCGCGATAGCCGCCAACCGCAATCAGCGTGCGTTCGCCCGAAGGGTCGATCAGCACCAGGACGCGCGTGGTCGGTCCAGGCTTCGTCTCCAGCGCGGAGACGTCGATGCCGCAGCCGGCCAGCACATCGCGCAGCATCGCCCCATGAGCGTCGTCGCCGACCACGCCCGCCACCGTAACGCGGTAGGTGGCCTGAGCGAGCGCCGCCGCGGCAATCGCCGCCCCACCACCCGGACGAAGGCCGAGGCTCGCGCCAATCACGCCCTCGCCAGGTTCGAGCTGGCTCTCGAGCCGGATTGCCTCGTCGAGATTGACCCCGCCAACGCAGAGAATTCGCGCCGGCTTTTGCCTAGATGACCGAGAGCGGACGCTTTCGCGAAGGCGGCGGAAAGCCCCTGTCGAGCGTGGCAT
>CALBEG010000216.1 GCA_937927455.1 uncultured Elioraea sp.
GTTGAGCCCCGTGCAGCAGCGCACGCTGGAGAAGGCCTGGGGCTGCAAGGTGATCGACCGCACCGGGTTGATCCTGGAGATTTTTGGCGCGCGCGCCCGCACCCGCGAAGGGGCGCTTCAGGTGGAACTCGCCCATCTCGACTACCAGCGCACACGCCTCGTCCGCTCATGGACCCACCTCGAACGCCAGCGCGGCGGTTTTGGCTTCCTCGGCGGCCCGGGCGAGAGCCAGCTCGAGATCGACCGCCGGCTGATCGCTGAGCGGATGGCCAAGATCCGGCGCGAACTCGAGCAGGTGCGGCGCACGCGTGGTTTGCATCGTGCTGCGCGTAAGAAGGTGCCATACCCGATCGTCGCCCTGGTCGGCTACACGAATGCCGGCAAGTCGACGCTGTTCAATGCGCTGACGGGAGCGGGGGTGCTGGCCAAGGACCAGCTCTTCGCCACCCTCGACCCGACGATGCGCGGGCTCGAGCTGCCCTCGGGCCGGCGCGTCATCCTGTCCGACACGGTGGGCTTCATCTCAGACCTGCCGCACCAGCTGGTCGCGGCGTTCCGCGCCACACTGGAGGAGGTGGCGGAAGCAGACGTGATCCTGCACGTGCGGGACAGTGCACACCCGGACGGCGAGGCTCAGGCCTCGGACGTGCGCAGGGTGCTCGACGACATGGTCCGTGCCGGTACGCTCGACCCGGCGTGGCCATCGCGCGTGATCGAGGTGCTGAACAAGTCCGACCTGCTGGCCGAGGAGGAGCGCATCATGCTCGCCGAGCGGGCGAGGGGGGCTGTGCTGGTCTCCGCCCTGACCGGAGTCGGGCTCGATCGGCTGCGGAGCGCCATTGACCAGCGCCTTTCCGCCGGGCTCGCGGTGCACCGCCTCGCCGTCGCGCCTTCGGATGGACGCGCTCTCGCTTGGCTGTACGAACACGGCGAGGTGGTCGAACGGCGCGACGGGGTGGCAGCGATCGAACTCGCCGTCCGCCTCAGCCCCGAGGATCTGGCGCGGTTCGAGCGGCGCCGCGCCGCAGCCGTTCCCGATTGACGCCAGCCCTGCGCGCTGCTGCCATCCGGCCCTACACAGGAGGAGAGTGTCGATGCCCTTCCGCCCCCTCGGCGATCGCGTTCTGGTCGAGCCTCTGCCTGCTGAGACGAAGACCAGGGCCGGGCTCATCATTCCAGACACGGCGAGCGAGAAGCCCACGCGCGGCACCGTGGTTGCGGTTGGGCCCGGCCGGCGAGATGAGGACGGCCGCCTGCTGCCGATGGACGTTATGGCCGGCGACACCGTGCTTTACGGCAAATGGTCGGGCACCGAGGTCAAGATTTCCGGCAAGGACTATGTGATCCTGAAGGAGACAGACATTTTTGGGGTCGAGGCCTGACCCCGAAGCTTGACGCGCACCGTGCCGGGGAGGTGGCGAGAGCCCTCGCCTCCATCGCACGGGCCGAGATCCTGCCTCGGTTCACGCGGCTTGAGTGTGGAGAGGTGCGGCCGAAGACCGGGCCGCACGACCTCGTCACCGTGGTCGACGAGGCGGTGGAACGGGTCATCGGGGCCACTTTGAGACCGCTTTTTCCCGGCGTGCCGGTAGTGGGCGAGGAAGCCGCTTCCGCCAACCCCGGCCTGCTGGCCGGAATTGGTTCCGCGGATGCGGTTCTCGTCTGCGACCCTCTGGACGGGACGGCGAACTTCGCCGCTGGGCTGCCCCTGTTCGGAACCATGCTCGCTTTGATCCGGCGCGGCGAACCGGTGGCGGCCTGGATCCACGACCCGATCCGCCAGGACACGGCGATTGCGTTGCGCGGCGAGGGCGCTTGGGTGGAGGACGGAGAGGGGCAGCGCCAGGCCCTTCGGGTTGCGTCTCCGGTGCCGCCCGCCCGCATGGCCGCAGTGATCGCACACCGCATGCTGCCTGCGGAGCATGCCGCCTCGGTCCGTCCTCGCCTCGGGCTGTTCGGTGCGGGCTGGGAGTTGCGCTGCGCGGCACAGGAGTGGCGGCTCGGCGCTTCAGGCCGGGTGCATGTCCTGTTCTATTGGCGGCTTCTCCCGTGGGACCACGCTCCCGGCTCGCTGCTGTTTGCTGAAGCTGGTGGCTTCGTGCGCCGCCTGGATGGGGAGCCCTACCATGCGGGCATCCATTCGGGCGGCCTGCTGGCGGCGCCGGACCGGGACAGTTGGGAGGCGGTGCGCGCGGCGCTGTTCGAGGGCTGAGCCCGCGCGGCCCCGGTTACGGGCCGGGCGACGATGCCTCAGAGCGTTTGATCTCAGCCCACAGCCTCTCCATCTCGTCAAGCCTGGCCTCGCTGGGTATTTTTCCTTTAACAGCAAGGGCTTGCTCGACGGCCTGAAACCGACGCTCGAACTTCGCATTGGCCGCGCGCAGGCAAGCCTCGGGATCGAGGCCAAGCTTGCGGGCCAGATTCACCTGCACGAACAGCATGTCGCCGATCTCTTCCGCCAGCCGATAGGAAGCCGCACCGGCAGCGATTTCGGCTTTCAACTCTTCGGTCTCCTCAGCAAGCTTCTCGAGCACCTCCTGGGCATCAGGCCAGTCGAAGCCAACATACGCTGCACGCTTCGACAGTTTCAGAGCGCGAGTGAGGGCGGGCAGGGCGTTCGGCACCCCGGCGAGTACTCCTCTCAGGGCACGGGCGGCGCGCTCTTCAGCCTTCTGGCGTTCCCAAGCCTCACTGTCCGTCCCCTGAGTTCCTGCTGAAGGATCGCCGAAGACGTGGGGGTGGCGGCGAACCATCTTGTCCGCAATCGCGCTGGCTACCGCGGCCGTGTCGAACAGACCGCGCTCCTCGGCCAGGCGCGCG
The DNA here is from genome assembly GCA_937927455.1 of uncultured Elioraea sp. GTDB lineage: Bacteria > Pseudomonadota > Alphaproteobacteria > Acetobacterales > Acetobacteraceae > Elioraea. The sequence goes on from CALBEG010000216.1 coordinate 2,821, forward strand.
TGGTAAACGACCTGCAGCAGAAGGTCGCCGAGCTCGTCCTTCAGCGAGTCCCAGTCCTGCCGGGCGACCGCGTCTGCGACCTCGTAGGCCTCTTCAATGGTGTAAGGGGCAATGGTGTCGAAGGTCTGAACCTGGTCCCACGGGCAGCCAGTCTTGGGGTCACGCAGCCGCCGCATGATGGCGAGAAGGCGGGCGAATGCCTCGGCCGCGCTGCGATCGTTCGCGTCCGGGGTTGGCGGGTCGTAAGGGGCCTCGGCAGAGGACATCACAAAGTCCGATAAGCTAGATTATGGAAACAAAGCGCGCTTCAGCCGAGCAGCGCCGGCACCCGCAGACCGCGGAACAGACGCTCGGCATTCGCCGTCGTCAGCTCGGCCAGAGCGTCAGGTGTCATTCCGCGCAGCTCGGCAAGCGTGGCCGCCGTGTGCCGCACCATGGCCGGCTCGCAGCGCTTGCCGCGAAAGGGTTCCGGCGCGAGATAAGGCGCGTCCGTCTCGACCAGAAGTCGGTCGACCGGCAGGTCGCGCGCGATGGCGCGCAGCGCGTCCGAGCGCTTGAAGGTGAGAATGCCGGAGAAGCTCACCATGCCGCCGAGCGAGATGCCGACCTCGGCCAGTCGGCGGCCTGAGGAAAAGCAGTGCAGGACAAAGCGGAAGGGCCCGCCGCGGGCGTGCTCGTCCTCGAGGATGGCGGCGATGTCGTCGTCGGCGTCCCGGGCATGGATGACAAGGGCAAGACCGCTGCGCTGCGCTGCACGAATTTGCACCCGGAACACCTCGGCCGCCACGGCCCGGGGGGCGCGATCATAATGATAGTCGAGGCCCGCTTCGCCGATGCCCACCACGCGGGGGTGGTCAGCGAGACAGAGCAGCTCCTCCACCGTGGGTATGGGGGCTTCGCCGGCATTGTGCGGATGAATGCCGACCGTGCACCACACCTCCGGATGCGTGGAGGCGATGCGCTTGACCGTCTCGGCCTGCGAAAGCCGGGTGCCGATCGTGACCAGGGTTCCCACGCCGACAGCGCGGGCGCGCGCCACTACCTCGGGAATCTCCTCCTCGCGCCAATGGTCGAGGTGGCAATGGCTGTCGACGAGCATGGTGAGCCCCCTACCCCACAGTCTCTTCCACCTTGCGGAACAGAGGCTCAGGCATCGGCAGGGGCCGTCCACCGGGCAGCGGATGGGCGAGTGCCGCGAAGTCGCGCGCATCCACAGCGACGTTGAGCTGGTCGAGAAGCCGGCCCATCGTGCCCGGCATCACCGGCTGCAGCAGGATGGCAAGCCGGCGGAGCGTCTCGGCCAGCACCCACAGCACCGTGCCCATCCGCACCGGGTCCTCCTTGCGCAGTGCCCAGGGCTTTTCGCGATCAATGTACCCGTTGGCGTCGCGGATCACCTGCCAGACTCCCTCGAGGGCGGCGTGGAAGGCGAAGCGCTCGATCTCAATCCGCATCGCGGGAAGAAGCCCTGCCGCGGCGTCAAGCAACGCGCGATCATCCTCGCTCAGCACGTCCGGGCTCGGCAGCACGCCCCCGGTGTTGCGCGCAACAAAGCCGAGCGTGCGCTGGGCGAGGTTGCCGAACTCGTTCGCGAGATCGACGTTGAGCCGCCTGAGCAGGCCCCGCCGCGTGAAGTCCCCGTCCTGACCGAAGGGAATTTCGCGCAACAGGAAGAAGCGGAACGGATCAAGCCCGACGCGCGCAATCTCATCGCGGGGATCAACCACATTGCCGAGCGACTTCGACATTTTCTGCCCTTCAACCGTCCACCAACCGTGCGCGAAAACACGCCTGGGCGGAGTAAGACCGGCAGACATGAGGAATGCGGGCCAGTAGACGGCGTGGAAGCGCAGAATGTCCTTGCCGACGACGTGCACATCGGCCGGCCAAAAGCGCCAGCGCGGATTGGTCTCGTCCGGAAATCCGGCCGCGGTGAGATAGTTCGTCAGTGCATCGAGCCACACATACATCACGTGGCCCGGCGAGCCTGGCACAGGAACTCCCCAGGTGAAGGAGGTGCGACTGACCGAGAGGTCCTCGAGCCCGGCTCGGACGAAGGAGATCACCTCATTGCGCCGCGAGGCGGGCTGGATAAAGTCCGGGTTGCGGTCGTAGAGTTCGAGCAGCCGCCCCTGCCAGGCGGAGAGGCGGAAGAACCAGGACGGTTCCTTCACCCACTCCACCGGCGCACCCGTAGGCGCCCGCCGCACCCCGTCCTCGCCCAGCGTCGTTTCGCTCTCGCGATAGAAGGCCTCATCGCGCACGGCGTACCAGCCGCCATACTCGCCCAAGTAGAGGTCGCCCGCTTCGTGGATGCGACGCCAAAGCTCCTCGCACGCGCGGTAGTGGCGCGCTTCGGTGGTGCGAATGAAGTCGTCGTTGGCAACGTTCATCGCCCGGGCCAGGTCACGGAAGGTCTGTGAGACGCGATCCGTGAACGCCTGCGGGTGCTCGCCCGATGCCTCGGCTGCCTTCGCTACCTTCTGGCCATGCTCATCGGTGCCGGTGAGGAAGAACACCTCCGCCCCATCCAGTCGCCAGAACCGAGCCCAGACATCGCACGCAATGGTCGTGTAGGCATGCCCGATGTGCGGCACGTCGTTCACGTAATAGATCGGCGTGGTGATGTAGCGAGTGGGCTTAGGCATCAGCGCGCGGGCGAATGAGGTCAAGGGGGACGGGAACACCGCGGGAGATCGCGCTCAGAGCAGTCAGCACGGCTTGTTTGCGATCCAAGGCAAAGCCAGCCGTCAGGCGCGACACCTCACCAAGGTTCTCCCACAGCCGTGCACAGGCTTCAAGCGCCCGCCCCTGGCTGTCCCTTCCCTCGCGCGCGAGGCGACGTGCCCGGGCTGCGAGGCCTGAGCGGACGAGGTCGAAGAACAGCGCGAGCGCGTCCTCTGCTTCCGGCCGGGCGAAGCTCTCGGCCAGGGCGTGTGCGCGCGAGACGTCAAGGGAGGCAAGCTCTGCGATCGGATCCTCCGCCGCCGGCAGCCACCCCGCAATGTCGTCGTCGAGCAAAGCGCACGCTCGGCCGACGGATCCGTCGGTGAGCCCTGCTGCGCGGGCGCGCGCCGCAGGGTCGGCATCAGGGCGAAGCCGGGCGAGGAGGGCGGCGACCTCCGCCTCGGCGAGCGCGGCGAGTGCGAGGCGGCGACAGCGGCTACGGATGGTCGGCAGCAGGCGCCCCGGAACGTGACAGACAAGAAGGAGCAAGGTGCGGGGCGGCGGCTCCTCGAGAAGCTTGAGCAGAGCGTTTGCGGCTTCCCGCCCCATCGCATCGGCAGGGTCGATCAGTCCGACCCTCCAGGCGCTTTCCGCCGCCGTCTTGCGAAGCGCGGAGGCGAGGGCCCGCACCTCATCCACCCCAATGCGCTCTCGGATCGCGCCGATCGGAGTCGTGCTGTAACCCTCGAGCACAACGAGATCGGGATGAGAGCCGGCGGCCACCTTCCGCGCCACCGGGTGGGCAGGCGGCACAGCGAGCCCCTCGGCGTCGCGGCCGCCCGCCAGCACAAAGCGTGCGACACGGTAGGCGAACGTCGCTTTGCCGATACCCGGCGGCCCGGTCAGCAACCAGGCGTGGTGCACCCGCCCCGCACGCCAGGCCCGAAGAAACGCATCCTCGGCTGCCGCCTGGCCGAGGAGGCGGGCCTGCCGCCGCGGCTCGAGCGAGGGCTCCTCGGTCAAGCTTTTTGCCGTCATCCGATGCACGCTGGACGTGGGAGGCCGAGGCGATCGACGAGCAGGCGTAGGACGGCGTGCAGCACCTCATCAACCGGCCGGGTCGCATCGACAACGATGCAGCGTTCGGGATCTGCCTGGGCGATGGCGAGAAAGCCCTGGCGAACCCGCTGGTGGAAGGATGTAGTATTGGATTCATAACGATCTGGTCCGCGCGCGCGGGTGGCGCGCGCAAGCCCGAGTTCGACAGGAACATCAAGCACAACGGTAAGGTTGGGGCGGAACCCGCCTAGGACAGCGCGGTGCACCGCCGCGATCGCCTCGCGCGCCACCCCGAGACCATAGCCCTGGTAGGCCATCGTACTGTCCGCAAAACGATCACACAGCACGACCGCGCCGCGCGCAAGCGCGGGGCAAATGACGCGCGCGACATGCTGGGCACGCGCGGCATAGTGGAGCAGAACCTCGCTCATCGGCTCCCAGGCGCCGGGGGCGGCGTCGAGCAGGAGGTGGCGCAGCGCCTCACCCTCAGGCGTGCCTCCCGGTTCGCGCGTGGCGACCACGTCTCGGCCCACGCTGGTGAGGGCGTTTGCGAGGCCGCGCAACAGCGAGGATTTGCCCGCCCCCTCTCCGCCTTCCAAAGTCACGAACAGGCCCCGCCCCGCCACCACCGGCGCGGCCGTCACGAGCCGAGCGCGAGGGTGCGCAAGCCCTCGAAGATGCGCGGCACGAAGCCGAGTCGCGGCACGTCCTCACCAGCAACCAGAGGAAGGGTCGTCGCCGGCACGCCCTGACCCGATACTTCAACGCTCGCCAGCACAGCACCACGCTGCACAGGGGCGGAGACCGGTGCGGTGTAGCGGACGGCGACGCGGGCAGTGCGCCGCCAGGCCCGCGGCATGGTGAACACGACGTCCTTCGGCGAGACGAGCGCCACCTCCCTCTTCACGCCGAGATGGACGGGCGCGACCTCGACGGTCTCGCCAGCCGCGAACAGGCGGACATTCTCGAACTCGCTGAAGGCCCAGCGCATCAGCCGCTCGCTCTCCTCGGCGCGGGCGCGCATGGTGGGTAGGCCGTTGACGACGAGAATGACGCGACGCCCGCCCTGGATGGCGGAGGCAGTAAGACCGAACCCGCTCTCCTCGGTGTGGCCTGTCTTCAGCCCGTCGGCGCCGATGTTGCGATAGAGAAGGGGGTTGCGGTTCTCCTGATTGATGTTGTTGAAACGGAACGACCTTTCGCTGTAGTAGCGGTAGTAGTCGGGGAAATCGAGGATGATGCGCTTGGCAAGCAGCGCAAGGTCGCGGCACGTCATGCGGTGATCGGGGTGCGGCCAGCCGGTCGAGTTGCGGAAGGTCGATGCCGTCAGCCCGATCGCGCGCGCGCGCTCGTTCAAAAGTTCGGCGAACTGCTCCTCGGATCCGCTGATCGCCTCGGCAAGAACGATGCAGGCATCGTTGCCGGACTGCACAATCACGCCGCGCAGAAGGTTCTCCACTGTCACCGTCGTGCCGATCTCGACGAACATCTTCGAACCACCCATCCGCCAGGCACGTTCGCTGACCGGGAGTTCCTGATCAAGGCGCAGGCGGCCCGCACGCAGGAGCTCGAACACCACGTAGGCCGTCATCAGCTTGCTCATCGAGGCGGGTGGCATCGGCACATCCGCCTCCTTCTCGAGCAGCACCGCATCCGTCTCGAAATCGACGATCAAAGCGTGCCGCGCCAGCGTGTCGACGGGGCCGATCGGCGTGGTCGCAGGCGTGCCTTGGGGCTGCGGGCGCGCCGGTTGCGGTTGGGCAGGACGGGAGGGCTGGGCCTGCGGGCGCTGAGCCGGCCTCTGCGCCTGTGCGGTGGCCACGGTCGCTCGGAGAACGACGCCTGATGTCGCGCAAGCCAACAGCAAACGACGGGTCGCGCGCATCGACACCTCCCTCGCGATCGTCACGACGCGATCAGGTCGGACAACAGCCCGACCGCCAGCACGTAATAGGTCGAGTTGTTGTAGCGCCGGATCGCCTGCGCGTTGGCGAACAGCGCGAAGGCCTCGCCGTCCAGCCCGTCCGGTGCGGCGATCGCCGCTTGCATCGTGGCGGCTGGGAGCGCAGAGCCGTCGAACCGCCGCACACCGAGCCCGCTCCAAGCCGACAGAGGCCGCAGGCTTCGCCCATCGGCAAGCCGGACGTCGAAGCCGGGCGGCAGGCGCACGGCGAACCCCCATCCCTCCCCTGCCCGCCACTGCGCCCGCGCGAGATAATTGCCGATCGAGGCCAGAGTGTCGGCGCGGCTCTGCCAGATATCGCGCCGCCCATCGCCGTCGAAATCCACCGCATAGGCAAGGAAAGAGGACGGCATAAACTGCGGCTGGCCCATCGCCCCCGCCCAGGAGCCGGTCATCTGGGCGAGGTCAATGTGCCCCTGATCGAGGATGCGCAGAGCGTTGAGAAGCTCGCCCCGGAAGAACGTCGCCCGCCGGCCGTCATAGGCCAGCGTGGCAAGGGATTGGATCACCGGAAAACCGCCGAGCGTCGCGCCATAGTTCGACTCGATGCCCCAGATCGCACACATCACCGCCGCCGGAACACCGAAGCGTGCTTCGACCGCGCGCAACAGTTCGCGATTGTCGGCGACCGCACGGCGGCCCTGCGCAATGCGCGGCTCGGCCACGACGCGAGCGCGGTATTCGGCCCAAGTCAAGGTGCGTTCCGGCTGACGGCGGTCGAGCTCGAGCACGCGCGGGTTCGGGCGCAGCGCGTTGAGGGCGATCCGGACCGTCTCCGCGCCGATGCCCTTGGCGCGCGCCTCGGCGCGCAGACCGGCGAGCCAAGAATCGAACGATTCGGCGGCGGCGAACGCCCCTCCCTCCCCCAGCAGCACACCTGCGGCCAACACGGCGACCCGGCGCGAGACTCGCATGCGCTCCATGGCTGATGGTTTGCCACCCATGGCCCGGAGAGACAACAAAGGAGCGGCGGCTTCGCGCGTCGTCCGTCGCGGCGGAAGTCAAACCTCCTCTACGGCAAGCACCCCAGGCACGGATTCGAGCGCAGAGACGAGTCCAGGCGACACCGCCCAGCCGCGGCCCAAGTCGAGCTCAATCTCCTCTCCGGAGGAGAACACCGCGGTCAGAAACACCCTTCCTCGGCCCGGCCCGGCCGCGTCGAGCACCTCCCGTAGCCTCTGGAACGCGAGGCTTTCGCCGACCCGGGCCCGCACGCCGACGACGGCCGACGCGACGACCTGATCGAGCCGCTCGACATCGACCGCGGTGAGCCGTACCGCCTCGCCCTCTGTCCGCGCATCGGCCGTCACCACCAGCCGCTCGCCGGCGACAAGCAGGTCACGCACCCGGTTCAGCACCTCGCTGAACAGCGTGACCTCGAAGCTGCCGGCCGTGTCTGAGAGGCGCAGCCAGCACATTCTGGAGCCCGTTCGGGTTGTTCGTTCCTTCGCGGCCACAACGCTGCCGGCGAGCTTGAGCCGCTCCGCCCCGGCAGCCACCCGGGTCGCGATCTCGTTCGAGCGCGTCACCCTCAGCCGCCGCAGCGTCCCGGCATAGGCATCGAGCGGATGGCGGGTGAGGTGGAACCCAATCGCCTCCGCCTCATGCGCAAGACGCTCCATCAGCGGCCAGTCCGGACCGTCGGGCAAGCGAAGGCCGGCCTCCGACGCGGCGCCGAACAGGCCGATCTGGTTCGCTGCCCGGTCCTCGGCCGCGGCTTGGGCACGTGCGACGATCACCTCTGCTCCCTCAACCAAGCGGCGACGGTTCTCCTCCAGTCGATCGAAAGCCCCGGCACGGGCCAACGCCTCGATTTGCATGCGGTTCAACGCATGGGGATCGATGCGGCTGGCGAAATCGCCAAGCGAGCGGAATGGTCCCGCCCGCTCGCGCTCCGCCACCACGCTTTCCATCGCCGCCCGTCCAACGCGTTTGATTGCAGCGAGCGCATAGCGGATCGCGAGTTTGCCATCGCTTGTACGCTCGATGCGGAAATCCGCGGCTGACGCGTTGATATCGGGCGGCAGCACCGTGATGCCCATCCGCTCCGCCTCGCCTTTCAGCGCAGCGAGCTTGTCGGTGTTGGTGATGGCGAGCGACATCGAGGCGGCGAGGAACGCCACCGGATGGTTAGCTTTGATGAAGGCCGTCTGATAGGCAACGAGGGCATAGGCTGCCGCGTGGCTCTTGTTGAAGCCGTAGTCGGCAAAGCGCTCCATCAGGTCGAAGATCTCGGCTGCCTTTGCGGCGTCGAGGCCGCGCGCGACCGCCCCCTCGACGAAGACCTTGCGCTGCGCCTCCATCTCGGCGCGGATCTTCTTGCCCATCGCGCGGCGCAGAAGATCGGCGCCCCCGAGCGAGTAGCCGGCGAGACGCTGCGCGATCTGCATCACCTGCTCCTGGTAGACCATGATGCCGAAGGTCTCCTGCAGGATGTCGCGGATCGCGGGATGCGGCGGATCCCACGCCTCTCCGTGCTTGCGCGCGCAATAGGCTGGAATGTTCGCCATCGGGCCTGGGCGGTAGAGTGCGACGGCAGCGATCAGGTCCTCGAAACGGTCGGGCTTCATCTGCCTCAGCACGTCGCGCATGCCCTGGCTCTCGAACTGGAACACGCCTGCCGTATCTCCGCGCTGGAGCATGGCGAAGGTCGTCTCATCATCGAGCGGGATCGTGGCGAGATCGATGACGATGCCCTGATCGCGCAGAAGGTCGCAGGCACGCTGCAGGACGGTGAGCGTTGCGAGCCCAAGGAAGTCGAACTTCACCAACCCCGCCTGTTCCACATGCTTCATCGAATACTGCGTGACGAGCATGCCGGAACGAGGGTCGCGCGTGAGGGGAACGAGTTCGATGAGTGGCCGGTCTCCGATCACCACGCCGGCGGCATGAGTCGAAGCGTGGCGATAGAGCCCCTCGAGACGAAGCGCCACCTCGAGCAGGCGCGCCACCTGTTCGTCCTCGTCGCGCATGCGCTGCAGCTGTGCGTCTGCTTCGATAGCCTGCGCGAGCGTGACAGGCTTGGCCGGGTTGTTCGGGATGAGTTCGGCGATCCTGTTGACGAGCCCGTAGGGTAGGCCGAGCACGCGCCCGACGTCGCGCACCACGGCGCGTGCTTGCAGCTTGCCGAAGGTGATGATCTGCGCGACACGGTCCGCACCGTACTCGGCGCGCACATAGGCGATCACCTCGTCGCGCCGCTCCTGGCAGAAATCGATGTCGAAATCCGGCATCGACACGCGTTCAGGGTTGAGGAAACGTTCGAAAAGGAGGCCCCAGCGCAGGGGATCGAGATCGGTAATGGTGAGCGCCCAGGCAACGACGGAGCCAGCACCAGAACCGCGGCCGGGGCCCACCGGGATGCCCGTGCTCCTTGCCCACTGCACGAAGTCGGCGACGATGAGAAAGTAGCCGGAAAAGCCCATGCGCGCGATCACGCCGAGCTCATAGTCGAGGCGTTCGCAGTAAGGCCGTGCCGCCTCGCCAGCAATTCCCACCTCGGCAAGGCGGCGCCTGAGCCCACACTGTGCGAGCTCGCGCAGCGCCTCTGCTTCGCTCATACCAGGCGGCACCTTGGGGCAGACCGGCAGGAGCGGCTTGCGGGTCGTGGCCATGACGGCGCATCGCTGCGCGATTGCGACCGTATTGTCGCAGGCTTCCGGCAGGTCGGCGAAGGCGGCGCGCATCGCCGCTTCCGGCTTGAACCACTGTTCCGGGCTGACGCGGCGGCGGTCTTCCTCGGCGGCAAGACGTTTCTCGGCGATGCAGATCAGCACGTCGTGCGCCTCATGCTGATCGGGATCGAGGAAGTAGCAGGTGTTCGTCGCAACGAGCGGAAGGCCGAGCGAATCGGCGAGCGCGATTTGCGCAAGCTCGAGATCACGTTCACCGACGGCGCCGAGGCGCTGCAGTTCGACCGCGATGCGATCGCGGAAGGCGGCGGCCATGCGTTCAAGCCAAAGCCGCGCCGCTTCGCCCCGGCCCTCCCGCAGGAGCGTGGCCAGCGGCCCCTCTCCTCCCCCGGTCAGAAGGAGAAGGCCCTCCGCGTGGGCGATCAGGGTCTCCTCGCTGACGCCGAGAGGCTGGCCAGCCTCAGACGTGAGGTGCGCGAACGAGGCGAGCCGGACCAGGTTCGCCCAACCCTCAGCTGTCGCCGCCAGGAGAACCACCGAGGGAGGAGGTGCGCCGAGATCGCAGCTCCGTCGCCCCTCGAACAGGCTGAGTTCCAGCCCCATGATCGGCTGCACACCGCGTTTGACGCAGGCTTGGGCGAACTCGAGAGAGCCGAAAAGGTTGTTGCTGTCGGTCAGGGCGACGGCCGGCATGCCACACTCGGCCGTCCGTGCCACGAGAGCGTCGATTTTGATCGCGCCTTCGGAGAGCGAATAAGCGGAGTGGACACGAAGATGAATGAAGGCCATCAGCTGTCCGGCAAGAACCGCGCGTCGCGACAGCGCACGAACCCGACCGCGGTCCAGGTGCAGACCTGTTCGTCGCGCTGATTGAAGAGTTCAAGACGCGTGCAGACGATGCCGACCTCGGGCCGTGAGCGCGACCGCCGCGTCTGCAGCACGGTGGCGCGGGCACGAAGCCGATCACCCGGCCGCACGGGCGCGGACCACTTCAGCTCCTGAAGCCCCGGCGAGCCGACACCGTGCCGGCTCAGGGCGTGGTCGCACCACAGCCGCATCGCGATCGACGCCGTATGCCAACCGGATGCGATCAGACCGCCGAAGGGCGAGGCCTGTCCCCCTTCCTCACTCAGATGGAAGGGCTGGGGGTCGAAGTCCCGAGCAAAGGCGATAATCTCCTCCGCCGTGACCAGGCGGTCGCCGAACTCGTGCACCTCGCCCTCGCGATGGTCTTCGAACCAGCGTTCGCGGGGATCCATGCCGACGATCCCGTTCAAGACGGCTTACGCTCAATCAGTTCGATCTTGTAACCGTCAGGATCCTCGATGAAGGCGATCACCGTGGTGCCGAACTTCACCGGCCCCGGTTCGCGCGTGATCTTAACACCCGCCGCACGCAGACGGTCGACGGTGGCATGGATGTCTGGCACACCGATGGCGAGATGGCCGAAGGCGGTGCCGAGCTCGTAGCGGTCGACGCCGTAGTTGTAGGTGAGCTCGATCGCCGGCTCTCCCTCATCAAAGCCGACGAAGACGAGCGTGTATTTCCCTTCTGGTACGTCGCGCCGGCGCAGTTCCTTCATTCCCAGAAGCCGGGTGTAGAAGTCTACACTGCGTGCGAGATCACCGACCCGGATCATCGTGTGCAGGAAGCGCCCTTCGCTCATCATCCCTCTCCGAACCTTTCCGTTCCATCAGGTGGTGAAGCGTCGCGCGACCAGGAAGAGCCCGGCCCGATCCGCCGCTTCGATCGTGGCGGCGCGCTCCGGCATCAGCGTCGTCTCGGCCTCGACTGCGATCCCGCGTAGCCCGGCCGCTGCGGCACGCGCGACGGTGGTTGCGCCGATCGTGGGCAGATCGACGCGGCTCTCCTGACGCGGTTTGGCGCGTTTGACCAGGACGCCGCCAGGCCCTTCGCGGCGAAGCAATGCGCAGCGCTCGAGCAGCGCATCGGTCCCCTCGATCGCCTCCACGCCCAACACGAGGCCTTGCTGCACCACCACCGCCTGACCGACATCCGCCGCACCGAGCAGGCGGCAGACCGCCGCACCACGCGCGATATCGGCCTCGGCCTCAGCGTCAGGCACAAGCTGCGTCAAGGCGCCTTCGGGCGCCGTGAGTTCGGAGAGAATGGTCTGCACGCCATGCACGCGAAACCCCTCCTCCTCGAGGACGCGGACAATCGCGCTGAGCAGCCCATCATCGCCGGAGAAGGCAGCGCGACCAATTCGTGCAAGCAAACGCGCCCCTTCAGCATCAGGCATCAGCGAGAGTACAGACGGGCGGCGGACCGTGCCAACCAGCACGAGATCCTGGATGTTGCGTGAGCGCAATGCATTCAGCCCCTCGCCGATCGCGCCGAGACGGATGCGCTGATGGGGAAACGACGCCAACAACGTAACGTCGGCGTGGCCGTCAAGCGCCAGCACGAAGACCGGACGGCCGGACCCGGCTATCGCTGCGGCAAGCATCGCGGGCAGGGCACCACCGCCCGCGATGATGCCGAGGGGTGCCGCTTGCGGGACTTGCTGCATGCTCAGGCTGCGGAAGCAGCAGCGGGCTCCGCCGCCTCGGCCTCTTCGCCAAGATCGATTTCGGTCTCGGGGGCTGCACGACAGAGCGGTCTCTTGCCGGCGGCCCGCACGAACGCCACCATTTCCTCGACCAGCGCATTGCCGGCGAAACGATGCGCGGCGGCCGCAAATCGATCGGCGAAGGTGCCATCGCGCTGCTTGAAAATGACCCTGAACGCCTCGCGCAGCGTCGCGATCTCCGCGCGCGAGAAGCCACGCCGTTTCAGCCCGACAATGTTCAGCCCTGACAGCCGGGCGCGGTTGCCTATGACAAGACCGAAAGGGATGACGTCGCCCTCCACCCCACTCATGCCGCCTACGGCAGCGAAGCGGCCGATCCGAACAAACTGGTGGATCGCTGCCCCTCCACCGATATAGGCGCCGTCTCCCACAGTCACGTGTCCACCGAACATGACGTTGTTGGCGACGATCACGCCATCGCCTAAGCTGCAATCGTGCGCGACGTGGGCGACGCACATGATCATGCAGTCGGCGCCGATCCGCGTAAGTCCGTTGCCAACACTGCCGCGATGGATGGTGACATGTTCGCGAATCAGTGTGCGCGGACCGATCTCGACCCGCGTCGGCTCGCCACGATATTTCAGGTCCTGCGGTGGAAGGCCGATGGTCGCGAAGGGAAACACCCGCACTCCGGCGCCGAGCCGTGTCAGACCATCGATGACGGTGTGGGCGCCGATCTCGGCGCCGGGACCGATCTCGACCTCGGGTCCGATGACAGCGTAGGGCCCGATCCGAACCCCCTCTCCGAGGCGCGCGCCTTGAGCGACCTGAGCGGTCGCATGCACCTCAGCCATCTGCACGGCGATCCAGGATCATGGCCGAAAAGGTTGCCTCCGCCGCCACCACGCCATCGACCTTGGCCTCGGCGGAGAACTTCCAGACTGCGCCGCGATGGCGATCCTTGCGTACATGAATTCGTATCTGATCTCCCGGTACGACGGGCCGGCGGAACTTCGCCCCCTCCACGCTCATGAAATAAACAAGCTTGCCTGCGGCCGAGTCTCCGAGCGTCTCGACCACAAGAACGGCAGCAGTCTGCGCCATGCTTTCGATGATCAACACGCCAGGCATCACCGGATGCGCTGGGAAGTGGCCCTGGAAGAACTGTTCGTTGATCGAGACGTTCTTGATGCCGACCGCGCTGTCATCGACGATGATATCAACCACCCGATCGACGAGCAGAAAAGGGAATCGATGCGGAATCGCGCGCATAATGCGGGCGATATCGAGTGCCCCGACCTGCCGCCTGCTTACGGTGGGATCGCCCTCTGCTGCGTCGTCTGTCATGCCGCGGATCGTCATGGCGCCGGTCGGCCTCTCTGGCGCGCGAGACGATCGAGCACCGCGATAGCCCGCATCATCTGTACGGCGGGCCTCGCAGGGCTGCCGACCCAGGTCTCGCCGGGGGGGATATCGTTCATGACACCGGATTGGGCCCCGATCCGCGCGCCCCGGCCAACCGAAAGATGCCCGGCAATTCCAGCCTGACCCGCAATGGTTGCGAAATCCCCAACGACCACGGAACCTGCCAACGCGGCTTGCGCAACGATGATGCAGCCCCTCCCGAGGCGGGCGTTGTGCCCGACCTGCACCAAATTGTCCATGCGGGTTCCCGAGCCAATCACCGTGTCGCCGAGCGAACCGCGATCGACAGTCGTGTTGGCACCGATCTCGACATCGTCGCCGATGAGAACGCGGCCGAGTTGCGGAATCGTGACGTGGCCGTCAGGTCCGGAGGCAAGACCGAATCCGTCCTGGCCAAGCCGCGCGCCCGGATGGACGATAACCCGGTCGCCCATAATGGTGCAGGCGACGCTGGCACCGTTCCCGATTCGGCACTCCTTGCCGACAACCACCCCTGGGCCGATCACGGCATTCGCGCCGATCACGCTGCCGGCACCAATGACCGCGTGCGCACCGATCACGGCTCCAGCCTCGACCGTAACCTTTGCGCCGAGCACCGCATCCGATGAGATGACAGCTGTCGCGTGGATCGAAGGCTGCGGCCGGACAGGCGGGAAGAAGAGACGGAGCGCGCGCGCCCAGGCGAGGTTCGGCCTCTCTGCCAACAACGGCGCAGTGCCTGCCGGAACGCGCGCGACATGTTTCGGTGACACGATGACAGCTCCAGCGCGCGTTGCGCTGAGCGCCTCACCATAGCGGGGGTTGTCGAAGAAGGAGAGATCGTCGGGTCCCGCAGCCTGCAGCCCTGCGACACCGACGATGAGACGCTGTGGATCGGCCCCCTCGGCGAGACGCGCTCCGCAGGCCTCCGCGATTGCCCGCAGAGCGAATGGGCCGCGGGGCGCCGAGTGGAAGCGGGCATCCGGCACCATGGCGCCGATCGAGAAGCCTGATCAGTTCCGCCGCGGAGCGGCTGCAGCCGGGGCCTGCCGCGCGGGTACAAGCGAGATCCCAGGAAGTTCCGGCTCGGGATCGATCGGCACGGACGTCAGCGCGCGGTTCAGCTGATTTGCCACCGCCTCCGATATGTCGTGCTGTTCGACAGCGAGCACGATCGCCTGCCGTTGCATCACCATGGTCAGGCCTCGGGCCTCGGCCACCTGGCGGATGACGAACAGCATGACGCGTTCGATCTCGGCCAGCGCCTTTTGGCCAGCGGCCTGGATGGCAGCATTGCGCTCGCGCAACACCCGCTGCGTGTTGCTGATCCGCTCCTGGAGCTCCTGTTCACGCTCGCGCATCTGCTCCGGGGTCAGCTGGCCGCGGAGTGCAGCGAGCTGTTGCTGCGCCTCGCGCCACGCATTCTGTTCGCGTGCTGCGTCATCGTTCAGACGCTGAAGCCTCTCCTGGATCGTCTGGCGCACCTGGCGCACGGCGATGGAGGCTTCGAACACCTCCTGCACGCCGATGACGCCGATCACGGCCGGTGGCGGCGGCGGCGAGCGATCGAGAGGCGGCAGACGTGGCGCGCCGGGCTCGGTGGGCCCTGGCACCTGGCCGGACGGCTGGGCGGGGCGCTGCTGCGCTTGCGGCGGCCGCTGCTGCTGGGCCTGCGGCGGCCGCTGTTGCCCCGTCTGCCCCTGCTGGGCCGGTTGTTGCCCGGGCACAAACCATTGTTGCTGCTGCGCAGGCGCGGGAGTTGCGAACGCGAGGCCGAGGGTGACAGCGGCAATGCGCAGGGCAAGACGCCGCGCGGACAGGAGCGGGAGAGGCATGGTCTCAGAACCTCGTACCGAAGCCGAATCGAAAGAGTTCGGTCTTGTCGTAGTCCTTCTTCACGATCGCCTGCGCAAGATCGACGTTGATCACCCCGAACGGCGACCGCCAACGAACGCCAACCCCGGCACCGACGCGCGGGCTGCGATCATCCGCCACGTTCGGTGCTGACACGCCCGGATCCCAGAGGGCGCCGGTGTCGATGAATGCCCTGCCCTGCAGACCGAGATCATCGGAAACGAAGGGGAGCGGGAACCGGAACTCCGTGCCCGCGGTCCAGATCGCGCGCCCGCCAAGCGAGTCGGTCGTCTTGAGGTCGCGCGGACCCGCCCCGCCCGGTTCAAAGCCGCGCAGAGTTTCGCCACCGAGGAAGAAGTTGTCGATGATCCGTTCGCGGCGCCCGTACTGCAGGAGGTAGCCGGCACTGGCGGTGAAGACGAGGGTGTAGGTCTCTCGCAAGCCGATAATCGGCGAGACCGGAAGATAGTAGGCGCCATCAAGCCGGGGGCGGAAGAAGCCGATGTCTCCGCCCAACCCCGAGACATCGGTCAGCAGCCGTATGACGAAGCCTTCCGTCGGATCGA
The DNA here is from genome assembly GCA_937927455.1 of uncultured Elioraea sp. Taxonomy (GTDB): domain Bacteria; phylum Pseudomonadota; class Alphaproteobacteria; order Acetobacterales; family Acetobacteraceae; genus Elioraea. The sequence continues at coordinate 18,499 of CALBEG010000216.1, forward strand.
TTCGGCTGTTCCGCTTGTCGTAGGTCAGCACTTGGCTCACCTGCGACAGCAAGGTGGTTCCCTCCTGGTCCCGCACATAAATCGACGCGAAAGGGCTGATGTTGGTGATCTTGCGCTGCATCAGGGTGTACGACCACACTTGGCGCAGCTCCTCGTTGAACGCGTAGCCCAGCCGCAGCGCGAAGCCGACACGGCGGTCGTCGAAGGCGCGTGTCTCGCGTGCGTTGCGTTCCACCGCGAACACGTCGATGCCAGCGACGAGATTACGGTCGAGGAAATAGGGATCGGTCAGAGAAAGATCGATCGCCTGACGGCGCTGCGCAATCGTGACCATGATGTTGCTGTCAAGGCCAGTCCCCACCAGGTTCCGCTCGCGCAGCCCGATCATGGCGAGCGCGCCGCTGTCGGTCGAGAAGCCACCGCCGATGGTCAGTTCCCCGGTCGCCTTCTCCTGCACCTCCACTTGAACAATCGTGCGATCGGGCGCACTGCCCGGCTGGTTGGTGATGTTCACGGCGCCGAAATATTGCAGGTCGTTGATCCGCTGCCGCGAGCGCGCGATGCGCGCCGCGCTGAACGCATCGCCTTCGGCCAGCCGCATCTCGCGCCGAATCACTTTGTCCTGCGTGCGCACATTGCCGACGATGTCGATCCGTTCGACGAACACCCGCGGGCCCTCGACAACCTCGAAGGTCAAGTCGACCGTCCGCTCCTCCGGGTTGCGACGAACCTGCGGGCGCACCTCGGCGAAGGCGAAGCCTGCGTTCTGCGCCGCCGTCTGCAGCGCCTGGATGGTCGCATCAACATCGTCGGCCGCGTACCATGCACCTTCCCGCACCTGCAGCGTCTGGCGCAACGTCTCCGCGTCCAGGTTGCGCACGCGCGAAACGACATCAACCTTGCCGACGCGATAGCGGTTTCCTTCCTCGACAGTGAAGGTGAGGAAGAAACCGGTGCGATCGGGATCGAGCTCAGCCACGGCGGAGACGACGCGAAAGTCAACGTAGCCATTGCGCAGGTAGAAGCGGCGGAGCAGTTCCCGGTCGAAGGCGAGGCGTTCAGGATCGTAGATGTCCGAGGTGGAAAGGACGCGCCACCACGCCGTCTCGCGCGAAGCGATCGCCTCCTGCAGGGTGCCGGAAGAGAAGGCTCGATTGCCGACGACGTTGATGCGGCGGATCAGCGCCGTCGGTCCTTCGTCGATCTCGAACACGACATCGACCCGATTCTGGTCGAGCTCGATCACCTTGGGCTCGATGCGGGCGGCGAAGCGGCCGCGCCGGGCGTAAACATCCAGCAGGCGCTGGCGGTCGGCCTGGACCAGCGAACGGGTGAACACGGACCGCGGCCTGGCCTGGACCTCATTGCGCAGCGTCTCGTCGCCGAGTGCCCGGTTGCCCTCGAAGGCAATGCGGTTGACGATCGGGTTTTCGGCCACTGTCACAACGAGGGTGTCGCCCTCGCGACGCAGTGCGACGTCGCGAAAGAGGCCCGTGCCGAAGAGCGCGCGCAGGGTCCGATCAAGCCGATCGGTCTCGAACGGGTCGCCTGGCTGGGCGAGCATGTAGGAGCGGATCGTCGCCTCCTCGATCCGTTGCGCGCCCTCGACACGGACCGAGCGGATCACTCCGCCCTGGCCGGCGGCGCGCGCCGCGGCCCCAGCGCCTTGTGCCCCGACCGGCGCAGGGGCTACGAGTGCCAGCACAGCAAGCAGCGAAAGGATGAACGGGATCCGCACGGGTGATAGGAAACCTCGGCCAAGGTCGATCAGCGATGGCGGACCATAGCCGCGCGCGCCGGTGCCGTCACCCGACTAGCCGCGCCACCCAGTCCACGACGCGGAGCTGAACCAAGTCGTTCCAGGTGGCCAGCACGAACAAGGTGAGGAGGATGGCGAGCCCACCGCGGAAGGCATACTCCTGGGCGCGTGGCGGCAGCGGTTGTCCGCGCACCGCCTCGTAGGCGTACATCACCAGATGCCCGCCATCGAGGATAGGGATCGGGAAGAGGTTGATCAGGGCGAGATTGACGGAAAGGAGGGCGATCAACGCCACCAGGGGCCCAACCCCGCCGGTCGCCACCTGGCCTGAGAGCTGGGCTATTCGCAACGGGCCGCCGAGATCCTCCGTGCCGCGCGTGCCGGCGATGATCTGCCACAACGCAACAAGGGTCTGCTCGGTGATGCGGACCGTCTCGCCGACGCCGGCGGCAACGGCGCTGAGCGGATCGAGGCGGCGCAGCTCGGGCACACCCCCCGCCACCCCCAGAAGGCCAATCCGGGTCACATTGCCGAAGCGGTCGGAGACCTCGCGCAAATCGGGGGTCGCGCTGAGAACCAGGGATCGGCCATCGCGTTCGATCGCCACACCGAGCGTCTGCTCCGGCCGAAGGCGGACGATGGCCTGGACATCCTCGAAGCGGCGGATGGCGCGCCCGTCTATGGCCACAATGCGGTCGCCGGGGGTGAGGCCAGCGCGCTCAGCAGCGCTGCCTGGCTGCACCGCTGTGACCACCGGCGCAGTGTCGGGACGGCCCGAGATGGCGTAGGTGGCGGCGAGCAGGACGGCGGCGAGCAGGAAGTTGGCGAGCGGCCCGGCTGCAACCACCCACGCCCGTCGGCCCACACTCTTCTCGGCGAAGGTCTGCCCCCGCCGCCATTCGGGAAGCGCCAAGCCCTTCTCGCGCGCTTCAGCCTCCATCCGTGCGCGGTCCTCGGGGCTCTCCGCCCCGTGCAGGCGCACATAGCCGCCGAGCGGGATCCAGCACACTTTCCACCGCGTGCCCGCACGGTCGGTCCAGCCGAAGAGCTCACCGCCGAACCCGATGGAGAAGGCGTCGACGTGCACGCCGACGGAACGAGCCGCCAGGTAGTGGCCGAGCTCATGGACGAAGATCAGCACGCCGAGCACGACCAGGAACGGGCCGATCGTGCCGAGCGCGCCGCCGAGTAGGTCAAGCACCGTGGAGGTCTCCCTGTGCGATTGGGCTCAGGCCAGGACGAGGTCGGGCGCGAGCTGACGAGCCATAGCCCGAGCCTCGCCGTCCGCCGCCAGGACATCGTCGAGCGCTTCGGCCGAGTTCGGCGCGAACCGCTCGAGGGTTGCTTCAACCAGGGCCGGGATGGCGAGGAAGGGCAGCTGTCCGGCGAGGAAGAGTTCGACCGCGACCTCGTTCGCCGCATTCAGCACGGTGGGGGCGAGCCCGCCCGCGTCCAACGCAGCACGCGCGAGGCGAAGGCAGGGGAACCTCTCGAGGTCGGGCAGCTCGAAGGTGAGCCTGCCGAGGTGGGCGAGATCAAGCCGCCGGTCGGGCACCGGCATCCGATCAGGCCAGGCAAGGGTGTGGGCAATGGGCACGTGCATGTCCGGCGGCCCCATCTGTGCCAGAAGCGACCCATCGATGTACTGCACGAGCCCGTGCACCGCCGCTTCAGGATGGACGAGTACATCGATCCGCTCGGGCGGGACAGGGAAGAGGCGGGCGGCCTCGATCACCTCGAGCCCCTTGTTCATCATCGTGGCGCTGTCGATGGTGACCTTCGCCCCCATGCGCCAGACGGGGTGGCGGAGTGCATCCTCGGGCCGGATCGCACGCATGCGCTCGCGAGGCCAGGTGCGGAAGGGGCCGCCCGAGGCGGTCAGCACAATCCGCTCCACCGTGCCCGGGCTGGTTCCATCCAGCGCCTGATAGATGGCGTTGTGCTCGGAGTCGGCAGGCAGCAGGACAGCGCCAGACCGTTCTGCAGTGGCGAGGATGAGCGGACCGGCGCACACCAGCGCCTCCTTGTTGGCGATGGCGACGATGCCGCCACCCTGTACGGCGGACAGGGTGGCGCGCAGGCCGGCCGCTCCGACGATACTCGCCATCGTCCAGTCGACCGGGGCGGAGGCGGCCTCGATCACGGCCTCTGGCCCCGCCTCAGCGACGACGTCACTGCCGGCGACCGCCTCCTTCAGCGCTGGCCAGGCGGTGGCATCGGCGACCACGCACCGTTTCGCCCGCACCCGCCGGGCAGCCTCGGCAAGGGCAAGCGCATTGCCGTTCGCCACCAGGGTCTCGACCTCGAACTGCCCGGGTGGTGCGGCGGCGATCAGGTCAAGGGTCGAACGACCGATTGAGCCCGTTGCCCCGAGCACGTTCACCCGTCGCGGGCGGCGCCCTAGGTCAGCCACAGCACTCTGCCCTGCCCCGTCGCCAGCGACAGGGCGGCTGCCACCGGTGCGGCAGCGATCAGCCCATCCGCCCGATCAAGGAGGCCGCCATGGCCGGGAATCAGACGGGAGGAGTCCTTCACCATGAAGCGCCGTTTCATCCAACTTTCAAACAAGTCGCCGCCCTGCGCCACCCCACCCACCGTGAGCGCGATGGCCGCCGCATGCAACGGCGCAGCAAGGCCGGCCAGAAGCCACGCCGAAGCAAGCCCGACGATGAGCGCCGCGGCCAGCCCACCCGCGGCGCCCGACCAGGTCTTGTTCGGGCTGATCCGAGGTGCGAGGCGCGGCCCGCCGAACAGCCGCCCGGCAAGGTAGGCGCCGATGTCGGTGGCCCAGACGACCAGGACGATGAATAGGACATTGGCTCTTCCCGCCAGATCGTCAGCCCGCAACCAAACGAGGCCCACGGCAGCCAGGCCGATATACACCACGCCGGCGGCAAGCCACACCGCGGCGCGCTGTTGCGAGACGGTCAGCGCGACCCGTTCGGCGAGGAGCCAGCCGAGCACGGTGCCGACGACAAGGGAGACGAGTGCGCCAGGCCAAAGGGAAAGTCCCGCGCAAACAGAGGCCGCAAGCAGAGACACCCCGACCGCTGCGCCTGGCAGGGCGCGCAGCCTGAGGCCGCAAAGATGCACCCACTCCCACGCCAGGATCGCGCTCGCCGCTCCGACCAGGAGGGCGAACCAGGGCGAGCCGAACCAGATCGCGGCGAGCGCAAGCGGGCCGAGCACTGCGGCGGAGGCGAGGCGAACCCGAAGATCGGCAAAGCGGCGGGATCGTGCGGCGTCAGCCCCGTTCATCCTGGCCGCGCCGGTCATCGCGCCCCCTTCAGCGTTCGGGCGCGCGTTGCCTCACCCGCCCCGGCCGCCGTAGCGCCGCTCGCGCCGGGAGAAGACGGCAAGCGCCTGGGCGAAGTGCTGCGGGCCGAAATCGGGCCACAGCACGTCGAGGAAGACGAACTCGGCATAGGCCGCCTGCCACAGCAGGAAATTCGACAGCCGCTGTTCCCCGGAGGTGCGGATGACGAGATCGGGGTCCGGCATGCCCGAGGTTTCCAGGAACCCGGCGAAGGCAGTCTCGTCCAGGGAATTGGGGTCGAGCCGGCCGGCGGCGACCAGCGCGGCAGCCCTGCGGGCGGCGGCCGCGATCTCGCTGCGCGCGCCGTAGGAGAGCGCGATGACCAGATTGAGGCGGTCGTTGGCGACGGAGTCGGCTTCGCTCCTCTCGATCGCCTCCCTCAGGCTGCGGTCCAGGCGCGAGCGGTCACCAATCATGCGCAGGCGCACGCCACTGTCGAGGAACTTGCGCATGTGCTGTTCAATACCTTGCCGGAGCAAGCCCATCAGCCCATTCACCTCGAACGCGGGGCGGCGCCAATTCTCGGAGGAGAAAGCGTACAGAGTGAGCCAGGGGATACCGTAGGCCAGGGCGGCATCGACCGCGCGCCTGGCAGCTTCCGTGCCTTCGCGATGGCCGGCGAGCACAGGAAGGCCGCGTGCCGCCGCCCAGCGCCGGTTGCCGTCCATGATGATGGCGACATGCTGGACGGCGACCCCTTCGGCGAGGGCGGCGACTGCCTGAGCTGCGGGAAGCGGTGCGTTCATGGCGCGGCGGAATGACCCGCGATCAGGGCTGTTTGATGTCCGCTTCCTTCGCCGCCAGCGCCTCGTCCACCTTGCGGACGTAGGCGTCGGTCAGCTTCTGCACCTCCTCCGCCCAGTCCCGGTGCAGGTCCTGGCCGATCTCCCCATCTTTCTCCAGCTTCTTCAGGGTTTCCATCCCGTCGCGCCGCACGCCCCGAATCGCCACCCGGGCGGCCTCGGCATAGCGCGCCGCAAGCTTGGCGAGTTCGGCCCGCCGTTCCGCCGTCAGCGGCGGCAGCGGGACGCGGATGAGCTGGCCGTCCGCGGCGGGGTTGAGCCCGAGCCCCGCCTCTCGGATCGCCTTCTCCACCGCCCCCACCGCCGACCGGTCCCAGACCTGGACGGTCAGCAGGCGGGGCTCCGGCGCGCCGATAGTGCCGACCTGGGTGATCGGCATCTCCGTGCCGTAGACCTCGACCTTGATGGGCTCAAGGAGCGCGGGTGTGGCGCGGCCTGTCCGAAGCCCGGCGAATTCCTTGCGCAGCGTCTCGAGCGCGCCGTCCATGCGGCGCCTCAGATCGCCCGTGATGTCCTCGAGTGACGGTGGCGCCTTCGCCATCTCCTGCCCTTCCCTGCCTGCGCCCTTGGTGTTGCAAAACCTCCGCAGCCGACCCCGCTCTCAGGCGGCAGCATCAGCAACAAGCGTGTAGATTCCCTTGCCCCGCATCACCGCGGCGAAGGCTCCCGGCTCCTGGATGGAAAAAACGATGATGGGAAGCCCGTTCTCGCGCGACAGGCTGATCGCAGAGGCGTCCATCACCGCGAGATCCCGGGCGAGGACATCGAGATAGGTGAGATGATCATACCGGGTGGCGGTCGGGTTCTTGCGCGGGTCAGCGGAATAGACGCCATCCACCTGTGTGCCCTTCAGCAGCACATCGCACCCCGTCTCCACCGCCCGAAGCGCGGCGGCGGTATCGGTGGTGAAGAACGGGTTGCCAGTGCCGGCGGCGAAGATCACCACCCTCCCCTTCTCCATGTGCCGGATGGCGCGGCGCCGAATGTAGGGCTCGCAGACCGAGGCCATCGGGATGGCAGACTGAACCCGAGTCTGCAGACCGAGCTTCTCGAGCGCGTTCTGCACCGCAAGCGCGTTCAACACCGTCGCCAGCATGCCCATGTAGTCGGCGGAGGCACGCTCCATGCCTGCCGCAGCGCCAGAGACGCCGCGAAAGATGTTGCCCCCGCCGATAACGAGGCACACCTGGATGCCGTCCTGGACCACCTCGGCGATATCGCGGGCGATCCGCGCCACGGTCTCGGTGCAGATCCCGTAGTCGCGCTTGCCCATCAACGCCTCGCCGGAGACCTTGAGGAGAACGCGGCGATAGTGGGGCGCATTCCCCATCGGTCTGGTCTCCTCGGGCATCGCTTCCTGGCCCCGCGGCGGCACGAGCCCCTCGCCCGGCGGGTGCAGGCCGCATCTAGCGGGCGGCAGCAGCAACCTCGGCGGCGAAGTCCTTCTCGTCCTTCTCGATTCCCTCGCCCAACTGGTAGCGGACAAAACCGGTGATTGTCATCCCCGCCTTGGCGAAAACGTCGCTCACTCGGCTCTCGCCGTCGTGCACCCATAGCTGCTCGAGCAGCACGACCTCTTCGTAGAACTTGCGGATCCGCCCCTCGACCATCTTTTCGATGATCGTCTCCGGCTTGCCGGAGGCGCGCGCCTGGTCGGCGAGCACGGCCTTCTCACGCGCCAGAGCCGCGGGGTCGACGGACGCGATGTCGAGATAGTCGGGCCGGGCGGCAGCGATGTGCATGGCGAGCTGGCGGCCGAGACTCGCTCGCGACTCGGGCGTTCCGCCGGTGAGGGCGACCAGCACGCCGATGCGCCCCAGGTTCGGCTTGAGCGCGGCATGCACATAGGTCGCGACCGAACCGCCCGGCTGCGCGGCGAGCATGGCGGTGCGGCGGATGGTCATGTTCTCGCCGATGGTCGCGATCAGCCGGGTCAGCTCCTCGGCCACCGACCGGCCGGCGCCTGGGTAGGCCAGCGCCTTCAGCGCCTCGACATCGTCTGCCGCCTCGAGGGCAAGAGCAGCGCAGGTCTCGACGAAGCCCTGGAAGGTTTCGTTGCGGGCCACGAAGTCGGTCTCGGCGTTGACTTCGACGATCGCGGCGCGATCTCCCCCGTCCCGCACCCCGACCAGGCCCTCGGCTGCCGTCCGGCCCGCCTTCTTCGCCGCCGCCGCCAACCCTTTCTTACGCAGCCAGTCGACCGCCGCCTCGAGGTCACCGCCCGTCTCGGCCAGCGCCTTCTTGCAGTCCATCATCCCGGCGCCGGTCTTGTCGCGCAGTTCGCGCACCAACGCCGCCGAAATCTCGGCCATCTCTAGGTTCCCTCGTGTTGTCGCGTGGTCGTGCCGGTCAGTGCCGGGTCGCGGCCTCCTCAGCCACCTCGCCAAGCGCCTCCTCGACGCCCCCCGGTCCGGCCTGCTCGCCAAACTCGACCAACTCCTCGGCCGGCGGCAAGGTCTCGGCCGGCAGCTCCTCCGCCGCGCCGATGTCGACACCGGAGGCCGCCATCTCGGCCGAGATGCCATCGAGCACCGCCCCCGCGATCAGGTCGCAGTAGAGCGAGATGGCGCGGATCGCGTCGTCATTGCCCGGGATAGGATAGGTCACGCCGTCGGGATCCGAATTGCTGTCCAGCACCGCGACCACGGGGATGCCGAGCTTGCGCGCCTCATCGACCGCGATCCGCTCTTTGTTGGTGTCGATGATGAACAGCATGTCCGGCAGCCCACCCATCTCCTTGATGCCGCCCAGCGCGCGCTCGAGCTTGTCGCGCTCGCGCATCAGGCCGAGCGCCTCCTTCTTGGTCAGCCCCGTCTGCTCCTGGGCGAGCTGCTCCTCGATCGCGCGCAGCCGCTTGATCGAGTTCTGGATCGTCTTCCAGTTCGTCAGCATGCCGCCGAGCCAGCGGTGATTGACGTAGTACTGACCGCACCGCTTCGCCGCCTCGGCCACAATGTCGGCAGCGGCGCGCTTGGTGCCGACAAACAAGACCCGCCCCCCGCCGGCGACGACATCGCGCACCGCCTGCATCGCGCGCTGAAGCAACGGCACGGTCTGGCGCAGGTCGATCACGTGCACCTGGTTGCGCACGCCGAACAGGTATGGCGCCATCTTCGGGTTCCAGCGCCGCGTATGGTGCCCGAAGTGCACGCCAGCCTCGAGCAGCTGGCGCAGGGTGAACGAGGGGATGGCCATGGGCCGCGATCCTTTCCTTCCGTCGTCCGGTTCTGCCTCCGCGGCGTTGCGCGGTCAGGGCCGGGAAGAGCTTTCCCCCCTCCCCCTCCCCCGCCGCACCGGACCCCGGGTTCTTACCTCGGGAAGGTCACGCCGCGTGTGGATTTCCCGCCCGGGGGTGCCCCCAGCCGAGATAACCCGGGTGATACCGAGGTGGAGGGCTCGGGGCAAGGGGCGGATGTGGGAGAAGGGAGGTCACACCACGATGCGCCCGTCCTTCAGGCGCAGCGTCCGGTCCATGCGCGATGCGAGCTCCGGGTTGTGGGTGGCGATCAGCGCTGCTGCGCCGTGCGAGCGGACGAGGGAGAGCAGTTCGCCGAACACCACCTCCGCCGTCTCCAGGTCGAGATTGCCGGTGGGTTCGTCGGCCAGCAGGACCTGCGGGCGGTGGGCGAGTGCTCGCGCAATGGCCACCCGCTGCTGCTCTCCGCCCGAGAGCCGCGCCGGGCGGTGGCGCAGACGTCCGCCCAGGCCGAGCCCTTCCAGCAGGGTGCGCGCGCGGTCGCGTGCCTCCGCTTTCGGCCGACCGGCAATGATCAACGGCATCGCCGCGTTCTCGAGCGCGTCAAACTCCGGCAGCAGGTGGTGGAACTGATAGACGAAGCCGATGACGCCCCGTCTAAGCGCGGTGCGGGCGGCATCATCGAGGCCCGTCACCTCCCGCCCGGCGACGATCACGCGCCCCGCATCGGCCCTCTCGAGGAGGCCCGCGATGTGGAGGAGGGTCGATTTTCCCGCCCCCGACGGTGCGACGAGGGCGACGATCTCTCCCGCCGCGATCGCGAGATCGACCCCGCGCAGCACGGCCAGACTGCCCTCTCCGGTGCGAAAGCGACGCTCAACGCCGGCGAGCCGAAGGACCGCCTCACTCATACCGAAGCGCTTCCACCGGATCGAGACGGGCGGCGCGGAAGGCGGGATAGAGGGTGGCGATAAGCGACAGCCCCAAGGCCATCAGCGCCACCTCGATCACCTCGCGCGGATCGACCACGGCGGGAAGCCTGGAGAGGAAGTAGATCTCGGCCTGGAAGAGCTCCTGCCCCGTGAGCCCCTGCAGCCATTGCCGGATCGATTCGATGTTCAACGAGATCACAAGGCCCAGGGCGACGCCAATCACAGTGCCGACGACGCCGATCGCTGCCCCGCACATGACGAAGATGCGCAAAATCGCGCCCTTCGACGCCCCCATGGTGCGCAGGATCGCGATGTCCCGCCCCTTCTCCTTCACCAGCATCACGAGCGAGGAGACGATGTTGAAGGCGGCGACCAGGATGATCAGGGTAAGAATGAGGAACATCACGTTCCGTTCCACCTGCACCGCTTGGAAAAAGGAGGAGTTGGCCTGCTGCCAGTCGAGGATGCGAATGGGCATACCGGTAAGCGCGCCACGAATGGCATTCGCCGCCGCCCGCACGCGTGTAGGATCCTCGACGAAGACCTCGATCTGGGTCGCAGCCGTTTGCTGGAAATAGATCTGCGCGGCCTCGAAGGGCAGAAAAACGTAGGCACTGTCGTATTCGAACATGCCGACCTCAAACAGCGCGACCACCGTATAGGAGACGATGCGCGGCACGGTGCCGAAGGCCGTCACCTGACCCTGCGGCGAGACGAGCGAGATCCGATCGCCCACCGCGAGGCCGAGGCGCGAGGCGAGCCTGGTGCCGATCAGGATCGCATCCATGCCCTCGAAGCGGTCGATCGAGCCGGCGAGGATGTTGCGCGAGAGGAGCGTGCGCGCGACGAGGTCGTCGCGGCGAATGCCGCGGGCGAGCACGCCGGATGCCCCTCCCCGCTCTCCCGTCGCCAGCGCCTGGCCCTCGACGATGGGGATCGCCTGCACCACCCCCGGCACCGCGCTGATCCGGCGCGCGAGGTCGTCGTGGTCGGTGAGAGCCACGCCTGCTCCGTATACGCCGAGATGCCCGTTGAGACCGAGGATCTTGCCGAGCAGTTCCTGGCGGAACCCGTTCATCACGCTCATGACGATGATGAGGGTGGCCACCCCAAGCGCGATGCCGGCGAAGGAGAAGGCGGCGATGACGGAGACGAACCCTTCCTGCTTGCGCGCACGCAGGTAGCGGAGTGCCACCATGCGCTCGAAGGAACCGAACATCGGGCGCTTCAGCCGATCAGACGTTCCAGCACCGAATCGCGGTCGAGCTCATGCCGTTCCCCGCCCTTGCGGCGCTTCAGTTCGACCATGCCGCCGGCTGCGCCTTTCGGTCCGACAATGACCTGCCACGGCAGGCCAATCAGGTCGGCATCCGCGAACTTCACGCCCGCCCGCTCCTCGCGGTCGTCATAGAGAACCTCGACCCCGTTGGCGCGCAGACGTTCGTACAGATCGGCACAGAGCGAGTCCGTCGTCGCGTCGCCGACCTTGAGATTGAGGAGACCGACGCGAAACGGCGCCACACTCTCGGGCCAGATGATTCCGGCCTCGTCGTGGCTTGCTTCGATGATCGCCCCGACGAGGCGGGAGACGCCGATGCCGTAGGAGCCCATCTCCGGGTGCACGGGCGTTCCGTCCGGCCCCGCCACCGTCATGCCCATCGCCGCGCTGTACTTGGTGCCGAAATAGAAGATGTGGCCGACCTCGATGCCGCGGGCGGAGACGCGGTCCTCCTCCGGGATGGCGTTCCACGCCGCCTCGTCGTGCTTCTCGTCGGTCGCGGCGTAGTGCTGCGTCCAGAAATCGGTGATGTGGGAGAGGTCGGCGTCGGTGTCCGGCGTGTCGCGCAGCGCATCGAAGGCGAGCAGCGCGCGGTGGAGGAACACCTGCGATTCGCCGGTTTCCGCCAGGATGATGAACTCGTGGCTGAGGTTGCCGCCGATCGGGCCGGTGTCGGCCTGCATCGGGATCGCCTTCAGGCCCATGCGCGCGAAGGTGCGCAGGTAGGCGACGAACATCTGCCGGTAGGAATGCTGCGCGCCCTGCTGCGTCAGGTCGAACGAGTACGCGTCCTTCATCAGGAACTCGCGCCCGCGCATCACGCCGAAGCGCGGGCGCACCTCGTCGCGGAACTTCCACTGGATGTGGTAGAGGTTGCGCGGCAGGTCGCGGTAGGACTTCGCGAACTGGCCGAAGATGTCGGTCACCATCTCCTCGTTCGTGGGCCCGAACAGCATCTCGCGCTCGTGCCGGTCGCGGATGCGGAGCATCTCCTTCCCGTAGTCGTCGTAGCGGCCGGAGCGCTGCCAGAGTTCCGCCGGCTGGATGGTGGGCATCAGGATCTCCTGCGCGCCGGCGCGGTCCTGCTCCTCCCGCACGATGCGGGCGACGTTGTTCAGCACGCGGAGGCCGGCGGGCAGCCAGGCGTAGATGCCGGCGGCGGTCTGCCGGATCAGGCCGGCGCGCAGCATGAGACGGTGCGAGACGATCTGCGCCTCGGCGGGGGTTTCCTTGAGGGTTGGCAGGAAGGCGCGGGACAGGCGCAAGGCGGGGGCTCCGGGGCGGGGGTCGAGGATGGCGGCGGACCCTAGGGCAGAACGCGGCGGCGGGGAACGCACCCCGGCGCGCCGGGGATGCCGGACAGAAAAGGACGCCAGGCAGCGGCCGAGGGAAACATCCTGACGCCGAGCCCCCCGCGGGCGGAAGAAAGGGCTTGGAGCGGCGGCAAGCCTCCGGTAAGAAAAAAGGGCCGCATCCCCCGAAGAGGGAGCGGCCCGAGTTTAGGGAGGAAACGCCAGTCACACGGCAGGAAGAGGACCAACCCTCTTCCTGCCGTGATTATCTCCGCCCTGCCCCGCCGACGCCACCGCGGAATCGCGCCGCACGTGACAAAAACGGGCAGGCCAGACAGGGCGCGCCGCGTTTCTCGCCACAGCCTGCCCGGCGCCGTGCTTCCTGCCTAATCCCTGTGCACGGCGAACAGGCCGTCGCGGAAGGAGAGCCAGCCGCTTTCGATCACGCCCCAGATCGCGAGCCAGATCACCGCGGCCAGCAGGGTGGTGCCGAGCAGCCGCAGCCCGAGGCGCGGGTTGGTCGGCGTGCCGCGCCAGCCGCCGGCCTGCGGATCCCCCTCGGGATCCGGCCGGGTGCCGATGGGAAGGACGATGAACAGCGCCGTCCACCACACGAGGGCGAAGACGACGAGGCCGGTGAACCAGGTCATGCCGCCGATGTGGCACCAGCCGGCGCGAGTCGCTAGACTTGGCTCGCTTCATTGCGGCCCAAGGAGGCTCGCCATGCGTCGGTCCGCGTCATCCCGTCTCACGCCCATGCTTGCCGTGGTCGCCGCCCTCGGCTTGGCCGCGCTGCCTCTCTCGCCCGACCGGGGCCTGCTGCTGGCCGAGGCGCGCGGCGGGGGAGGCGGGGGCGGCCAAGGGGGCGGGCCGGGCGGCGGCCATGGCGCCGGGCAGGGCGCTGGTCATGGCCACGGCAACGCCTTCGGCCAGGGCGTCGCCGCCGCCGCCCGCGGCGGCGCGGAGGACGGGCATGCTGCCGGCCGCGGCTCGGGGCGCGGGGCGCTCGCCGCCCAGCTCGGGGCGCTGAACGCCGCCCATGCCTCGCCGGTCGCCCGCGCCAACGCCGCGCCGGAGTCGCGCGTCGGCATGATCGCCGCCTATGAGCGAGCGATGATCCAGGCGCTTGCCCTGCCCCCCGGCCCCGAGCGCCACGCCGCCATCCTGGCCGCGCGCAACACCGAACTCGCGGCGGCCGCCAACCGGCCGTTGACGGCCGAGGTGGTGGCGGCCGTGGACGCGCTGCTCGGCCTGCCGCCGACGCCCTGACCGGCCGGGCAGGACAGGGCTTCCTTCCCCGCCGGCAGTGCTTGGGGCTGGTGGGGCGGCCACGCGCCGGCGAGGGGGCTGCTACCGGGCGCGCATTGGGTGATCCGGCATCCCGCGGGAATCAGCCGCCGGGAAAGCGGCGGCGCAGCCGGTCCACCACCTCGGGGGCGTAGGGCGCGGCGCCCGCCAGCCCCTCGCTGCGCGCGAAGGCCGCCAGGGCGGTGCGCGTCGCCGGGCCGTCCTGCCCGTCTGCCGCGAGACGCGCCGAACCTGTCGCCACCAGCGCCGACTGCGCGAAGCGGACCAGCGCGCGGTCCACCGCCGGGACGGGGCCGCGCGCCATCTCGCCGCGCAGGCGGGCGAGCGCGGCAGCGGCCTGCGCCGCCGGCACCCGCGGGCGCAGCGCGTCGCGGTAGCGGATGGCCGGGCGATGGCCGCGCTCGGCGGCGATGGTAAGCCGCGCCAGCGCCTCCGCCTCGTCACGCGCAGTGGCGCGGCCGAGGATCTGCAGCAGCGCCATCGCCTGCATCGCCGGCAGATGCCCGCGCTCGGCGGCGCGCTGGAACCAGACGGCCGCGAAGGCGCGCTCCTGCGGCACCCCCTCGCCCGCCTCCAGCAGCCGCGCCAGGCGGAACATCGCCTCCACATGCCCCTGCTGCGCCGCGCGGGCGAGCCAGGGGGCGGCGGCGGCGCCCTCCCGCAGCAGGAGGTGGCTCATGGCGAGGTGGAACTGCGCCTCGGCGTTGCCGAGCTCGGCCGCCTGTTCGATCAGCGCCGCGCCGCGGTCGGGGTCGCTGCGGCCGGCGGCGAGGCCCTGGCGGTAGAGCGCGGCGGCACGGGCGCGGTCGGCGGCCGGCTCGGGCGCCGCGATGCTCGGCACCGGCGAGAGCGGGGAGAGCGCCGCGCAGCCCGACAACAGGGCGGCGAGCAGCAGGACGACAGGGAGGGACAGGCGCCGTTCCACCGGCGCAGCATGCCGCGCGGGACGGACCGCCGCCAGCAGGGCGGAGCGCCGCCGCGTCAGACCCTGAGCAGATGCACCTCGACGGTCGGGCGCTTGCGCAGCCGCCGGCCGACCGCCTTGCGCAGGGCGCCGCGCGCCGCCTCGCGCAGCGACTCGTCCTCGCGGCGGATCGGCGCGGGCAGGTCGGCAAGGCTCCGGGCGAGCTCGTCGCCGAGCTGGTCCGGCGCCTCGTCCTCCGCCTCGAACAGGCCGGGGGCGGACACCTTCGGGCGGCCGAGGATTCGCCCCGTCCTGTCCACCGCCAGCGAGGCGAGGACGAGGCCGTTGAACAGCATCTTCTTCCGCGCCGCGAGCACGGCGCCATCGAGCGGCAGCAGCCGGCCCTCGTCCAGCACCAGCCGCCCCGTCGGCGCGGATTCGACGATGCGCGGCTCGCCGGGGGCAAGGCGCAGCATGTCCCCGTCCTCGACGGTGATCGGCTCGATCTGCAGGCCCTTCACGAACTCGGCGTGCTCGGTCAGATGCCGCCACTCGCCATGCACCGGGATGGCGTAGCGCGGCTTCACGAGCTGATAGAGCCGCCGCAGCTCGTCCCGCGCCGGGTGGCCGGAGACATGCACCATGTGGTCGTCCGCCGTGATCACGCGGCAGCCGGCGCGCGCCAGCTCGTCCTGCAGGCGGATGATCGCCTTCTCGTTCCCCGGGATCATGCGGGAGGAGAAGATGACGGTGTCGCCCTCTCCGAGCGCGATGTTCGGGTGGGTGTCGGCGGCGATCTTGGACAGCGCGCTGCGCGGCTCGCCCTGGCTGCCGGTGCAGATGATGAGCAGCTCGTCGTCCGGCAAATGGGCCGCCTCCTCCTCCGGCACGAAGGGCGGGATGTCATTCAGGTAGCCGCATTCGCGCGCCGCCGCCTCGGCGTTGCGCAAGCTGCGGCCGAACAGCGAGACGCGCCGACCGGCCGCCTTGGCGGCGTGGCAGATCGAGTGGATGCGCGCCAGGTTGGTGGCGAAGCAGGTGACCGCCACGCGGCCCTTGAGCGGGCGGATCAGCGCCGTCAGGCTGCGCTTCACCTCGGCCTCGCTG
This sequence comes from uncultured Elioraea sp., assembly GCA_937927455.1. GTDB lineage: Bacteria > Pseudomonadota > Alphaproteobacteria > Acetobacterales > Acetobacteraceae > Elioraea. The sequence continues at coordinate 34,395 of CALBEG010000216.1, forward strand.
CCGGAATGGCCCTCGACCAGCGCATTCGTCGAATCGCAGACCATCGCCAGCACGCCCTCGGCGCCGAGGCGGGCGAAGGCCTCCTCGTCGGTCGGCGGGCCGATCAGCGGCTCGGGATCGAGCTTCCAGTCGCCGGTGTGCAGCACCGTGCCGTGCGGCGTACGGATGGCGAGCGCCTGGGATTCCGGCACGGAGTGCGAGACGCGGAGGAACTCGAGGTCGAAGGGCGGCAGCGCGAAGCGGCCGCCGAGCGGGATGGTGTGCAGCGGCACGCGGCCGAGCAGCCCGGCCTCGCCCAGTTTCCGCCGCAGCACCGCCGAGACGAAGGGCCCGGCATAGACCGGGCAGCGCAGCAGCGGCCACAGATGCGCGACCGCGCCGACATGGTCCTCATGCGCGTGGGTGACGACGAGGCCGAGCAGCCTGTCCGCGCGTTCCGCCAGCCAGGCCGGGTCGGGCGCCATCACCTCGGCCTCGGGGAACTCGGCGCCGCCGAAGCCGATGCCGCAATCCACCGCGAGCAGCGCGCCGTTGCAGCGATAGACGTTGAGGTTCATGCCGATCTCGCCGGTCCCGCCGAGGGGGAGGAAGGCGAGGTCGCCGGATGCTGCGTTCATGTCGGGTCTATTCGTAGTCCGGTCGGAGAGGGTCGCGCGCCGCGATCCGGGTGAAGATGGGGGGTGGGTTGCGATCCGCCAGCAGGCGCAGCCCCTCGAGGGTGATGTCGGGGTCGGCGCGTTCTATCACCGAGGTGCCCTCGGCGAACAGGGGCGCGAGGCCCCCCGTCGCGACCGTCTTCAGCGGGCCGCCGTATTCGGCGCGGATGCGGGCGATCAGCCCCTCGATCAGCCCGACATAGCCCCAGTAGATGCCGGACTGCATGGCAGGCACCGTGTCCCGCCCGATGACGGAGTGCGGGCGGCCGATGCCGATGCGCGGCAGCCGGGCGGCGGCCCTGTGCAGCGCCTCGATCGAGAGGTTGATGCCCGGCGAGATGACGCCGCCGAGATAGGCGCCGTCCTTGTCCACCACGTCGAAGGTGGTGGCGGTGCCGAAGTCGATGACGACGAGCGGGCCGCGATAGATGTG
>CALBEG010000217.1 GCA_937927455.1 uncultured Elioraea sp.
GCCTTGCCGAAGGCGCTGGCGCGATGAGCCTGCCCCGTCAGCCGCTCGATCTCGGCGTGATCGGCAATTGCCAGGTCGCCGCCCTGATCGATCCACAGGGGCGCATGACGTGGCTTTGCCTCCCGCGTCTCGATGGCGACCCGGTGTTCTGCGCCCTCATTGACGGCGACGAGCCAACGAGTGGGTTCATGGACGTGCTGGTCGGGGGTCTCGTCGCCACTCGCCAGACTTACCTGCGCAACACTGCGATCCTGGAGACGGTGCTTGAGGCGAAAGATGGTGCGGCAGTCCGCCTCATCGACTTCGCGCCGCGCTGCAAGCGCTTCGGCCGCAGTTTCCGCCCGGCCCAGGTGATCCGCCGCCTCGAACCCCTTGCGGGGCGGCCGCGGGTCACCATCCGCATCCGCCCACGCGCGGCTTGGGGGAGTGCGACACCGCAGCGCCGCAGCGGCAGCAACCATTTGCGCTGGGTCGAGGGTGAGACGGGCCTGCGCGTGACCACCGATGCCCCGGTCAGCTTCATCGCCCACGAGGCCTCTTTCGTGCTCGACCGGCCGATCAGCCTCGTCCTTGGCGAGGATGAACCTCTGCCCGAGGCGCCGGGCGAACTCGCCGTTCGCTTCGAGGCTGAAACGCAAGCCTATTGGCTTGAGTGGACGCGCTATCTGTCGATCCCCTTCGAGTGGCAGGAGGCGGTGATCCGCGCTGCGATCACGCTCAAGCTCTGCACCTTTGAGGAGACGGGGGCGATTGCCGCGGCGCTCACCACCTCCATTCCGGAGGCGCCGGGTTCGGGCCGGACCTGGGACTATCGGTTCTGCTGGTTGCGCGACTCTTACTTCTGCGTGCAGGCCCTGAACCGGCTCGGCGCCACCCGCACAATGGAGGCGTTTATTCGCTTCCTGACCGACATCGTGCTCGTCGACGCTTCGGCCCCGCTCGCTCCTCTCTACCCGCTCGCCCCGGGCGTTCTGATCAAGGAAAGGACGGCGCCCGCTCTGGCCGGCTTCCTTGGCGATGGTCCGGTGCGGATCGGCAATGCCGCCGCCACCCAGGTGCAGAACGACAGCTACGGCCAGGTGATTCTCGCCACGGCCCAGGCCTTCTTCGACGCCCGCCTGCCGCGTCCCGGTGATCTCGCCCTGTTCCGCCTGCTCGAGACGGTGGGCGAGACGGCGGAGCGCGTGGCGCTAACCCCTGATGCGTCGCTCTGGGAGTATCGCGGGCGGGCGCGCGTGCACACTTACTCGGCGGCGATGTGCTGGGCGGGGCTGTCGAGGCTTGCCGCCATCGCGCACCGCCTCGGCCTGCCGACGGAACAGGCGCGCTGGGCGGCTTCCGCCGCGCGCCTGCGTGAGGCCATTCTGCGCCAGGCTTGGCGGGAGGATCTCGGCTGTTTCGTCGACGCCTTCGGCTCAGAGGGCACAGACGCCGCCCTCCTGCTGCTGCCTGAACTCGGCTTCGTCGCGCATGATGATCCGCGCTTTCAGGCCACGCTGGCGCGCATCGAACAGCGTCTTCGCCGCGACGGGCTGCTGCTACGCTACGACCAGCCTGACGATTTCGGCCTGCCCGAGACGGCCTTTCTCGTCTGCAGCTTCTGGTATGTGGATGCGCTCGCGGGCCAGGGGCGACTTGCCGAAGCACGCGCGCTGTTCGAACACTTGCTCGCGCGGCGCAACCATCTCGGCCTGTTCAGCGAGGACTGCGACCCGCGCACCGGCCAGCTCTGGGGCAATTTCCCGCAGGCCTACTCGATGGTGGGGCTGATCCTGTCGGCGATGCGGCTGTCGCGGTCGTGGGAGGAGGCACTGTGGCGCGCCTCGTAATCGCCTCCTATCGGGTGGCAGAACCAAAGCGCGGCGCGGCCGCAGGCGGGCTTGCTGTTGGCATCGCCGATGCGCTGAAGGCGCGTCGGGGCCTCTGGTTCGGCTGGAGCGGACGCACCGCGCCCGCCCCCTCGCCTGAACCTGACATCGTCACACACGGGGGCGTCTCCTATGCCGGGATCGACATCTCCTCGGCCGACCATGCGCCGTTCTACGCCGGGTTTGCCAACGGCACGCTTTGGCCCCTGTTGCACTATCGGCTCGGCTTGATGGAGTTCGACCGCGCCGCCCTTGCCGCCTATGGACGCGTCAACGCCGCCTTCGCCGCCGCCCTCGTGCCGCTTCTTTCGCCCGACGATCTCGTTTGGGTGCACGACTACCAGCTCATGCTGATGCCGCGCGAACTCCGCAGCCGCGGGTTTACGGGTCGCCTCGGGTTCTTTCTGCACGTGCCTTTCCCTCCGCCCGATGTGTGGTGCGCCCTGCCGCAAGGGAGCGCCCTACTTGAGTCCCTGCTCTCCGCCGACCTCGTCGGTGTGCAGACCGAGGCCGATCGCGCCAATGTCCTGGCCTGCTGCGCGCGCTGTCTTGGCGCAGCAGTGGCGGAGGGCACAGTGGTGCACCGCGAAAGAAAAACAGCGGTCGAAACATTCCCGATTGGCATCGACACCCAGGGCTTCGCGCGCAGCGCAGCGCGCGCAGCACAGAGCCGCGCCGCGCGCCAGCTGCGCGAAAGCCTCGGCGACCGTCTGCTCATCATTGGCGTCGATCGGCTCGATTATTCAAAAGGGTTGATCAACCGCTTCCTCGCCTACGATTCCTTGCTCCACGTCGAGCCGTCCTGGCGCAGGCAGGTCACCTACTTGCAGATCGCCGCCCGTTCCCGCATCGAGGTGGCGCAATATCGCGCGCTGAGGCGCGAACTCGATCGCTTGGCAGGGCGCATCAACGGCGAGCATGCTGAGTTCGACTGGACGCCCTTGCGTTATCTCACACGCGAGGTGCCGCGGGCCACGCTCGCCGGCTTCTTCCGCGTCGCGCGCGTCGGTCTCGTCACCCCAATGCGCGATGGGATGAACCTTGTGGCGAAGGAGTTCGTCGCCGCCCAGGACGCGTCTGACCCGGGTGTGCTGATCCTTTCCGCCTTCGCCGGAGCAGCGGCGGAACTGACCGAGGCGCTGATCGTCAACCCGCACGACCCGCAGGAAATCGCTGAAGCCCTCGCTCGTGCTCTCGCCATGCCAATCGAGGAGCGGCGCGCGCGATGGGAGGCGATGATGGCGCGGCTGCGCGAGGCGACGGCAGCGGCCTGGGCCAAGGCCTTCCTCGACCGCCTAGAAGCCTGCGCCGCATCGTGACGCGGCCGCGCGGCAATGCTACCCAGGATGGCATGCCCGGTCTCGACGTCGTCGCCGTCCCTTGCCTCAGCGACAACTACGCCTGGCTGCTGCGCGACCGTGAAACCGGCGCGGTGGCAGTGGTCGATCCCGGCGAAGCGGGACCTGTGGAGCGCGCGCTCGCCGCCCGGGCCTGGTCGCTCGACCTGATCCTTCTCACCCACCACCACGCAGACCATGTCGGCGGCGCGGCGGAGTTGCGCGCCCGGTTCGGTGCCGAACTCGTCGGCGCGGCGGCCGATCGCCATCGCCTGCCCCCGCTCGATCGCGAACTTGCGCCCAGCGACACCATCTCGGTCGGCGACAGCACGGCGACGGTGCTTGCCACCCCCGGCCACACCTCGGGCCACATCGCCTATCACTTCCCCGCGGCGAGCGTGCTCGCCTGCGGCGACACGCTGTTCTCGCTTGGCTGCGGGCGGGTGTTCGAAGGCACGATGGCGGAGATGTTCGAAAGCCTCCGCCGCCTTGCTTCCCTGCCCGACGACACCCTGGTGCTCTGCGGCCACGAATACACGGAAGCCAATGCGCGCTTCGCTTGCTATGTCGATCCCGACAGCGAGGCGCTCGCTGCGCGGGCGGAAGAGGTGCGAAGGCTGCGCGCGGACGGGCGGCCCACACTTCCTGTCACGCTCGGTCTCGAGAAAGCGACCAACCCCTTCCTGCGCGCGCGCGACGAAGCCGAGTTCGCCCGCCTGCGGTCAAAGAAGGATTCGTTCCGCTGACGCGCGATGCACCCCATCTCCTCGATGCCGCGACAAAGGCCGAGACGGTGATCGAAGCCCTCCGCCTCGCCCCGCACCCCGAGGGCGGGTGGTTCCGCGAAACCTGGCGCGACTCGCCGACAGACGGGTCGCGTGGCGCGGGCACGGCGATCCTCTACCTTCTGAAGGCCGAGGAGCACTCGCACTGGCATCGGGTGGACGCGACCGAGCTCTGGCACTGGTACGGCGGGGCTCCGCTCGTGCTCACCCTCTCGCCAGACGGGCACGACGCCGAGGCGCAGCTGCTCGGGCCGGATCTCGGCGCCAATCAGTCGCCGCAGCGGATCGTGCCGGCGCTGTGGTGGCAGACGGCCGCCTCATTGGGACGGTGGACCCTGGTCGGCTGCACGGTAAGCCCCGCCTTCAGCTTCGCGGGCTTCGAGCTTGCCCCTGCCGACTGGCGCCCAACGCCGCGGCCATCCTGCGGTGGCGCGCGTCAGCCGTCGAGGGGGACGCGATAGGCCTCGGCGAGCAGGTTGGTCTCGCAGGCCTGGGCGACGATGGCGAGGAGTTCGGCGTACATCGCCTCCGTCATGCCCTGCTTGCGCGCCGCCCGCTCGTGGCTCGCCACACAATAGGCGCAACCATTGGCGAGCGAGACGGCGAGATAGAGCATCTCCTTCGTGCGCGCATCGAGCGCGCCTGGCGCCATCACCTCTTTCAGCGTGGACCAGGTGCGGCGCAGCGTGTCGGGGTGCCGGGCAAGCGCCTTCCAGAAATTGTTGACATCCGGAACGTTCCGCGTGCGCTTGATGTCGTCGAACACCGCCCGCACATCAGGGCTCGCCTCCTCGTACTCGACGAGGCGCGCGAAAGCGGTAGGGCCACTCATGTCATGTACTGCCCGCCATTGGCGGACAACGTCGCCCCGGTGATGAACGAGGCCTCGTCGGCGGTAAGGAAGGCCACGCAGCGCGCGATGTCCTCCACCGTGCCGAGCCGGCCGACGGGGATGCGGGCGATGATCTTCTCAAGCACGTCTGCGGCGACCGCGCGCACCATGTCGGTGTCGATGTAGCCGGGGGCGACCGCATTCACCGTAATACCGTTGCGCGCCCCTTCCTGCGCCAGCGCCTTGGTGAAGCCGATCATTCCTGCTTTCGCCGCCGAGTAGTTCACCTGACCGAACTGGCCGGCGAGCCCGTTGACGGAGGAGATGTTGACGATGCGCCCGAACTTGCGCGCGTTCATCCCCTCCCAGGTCAGCTTGCAGAGGTTGAAGCAGGAGCCGAGGTTGGTGTCGATCACCGCGTCCCACATCTCGCGCGTCATGCGCTTCATGGTGGCGTCGCGGGTGATGCCGGCGTTGTTCACCAGGATCTCGACCGGCCCCACCTCGGCCTCGATCCTCGCCACCGCCACGCGGCAGGCCTCGAAGTCGGCAACGTCGAACTTGTAGACCTTGCACCCCGTCTCGGCGGCGAAGGCCTCGGCGGCGGCGGCATTGCCGGCATAGGAGGCGACGACGGTCCGCCCCTGCGCGAGCAGCGCCTTCGAGATTCCGGCCCCGATGCCCCGGGTGCCGCCGGTGACGAGTGCGACGCGGCCCATTGTGGTCCCCCCGTGTTGTGCCTCTCGGGCCATTGGGCCGGTTTGCGCGCGCGGGATCAAGCCTTCCCATCCGGCGGCAGCAGCGCCGCGACGCGCCGCACTGCGGCATCGCGCACGCCGAGCGCGGCCAGCCGCGCGGCGGTGCTGTGCAGGTAGTCCCGGTTCTCCCCGAAGATGCCGCGGGCGCCGGCGATGCGCGCCGCCGCGTCCTCGGGGCTGAGCGCGCGGGCGTAGAACGGTGCCGCACGGTCGGCGACATAGCCGAGCGCCCGCCTGCGCGCGCCGGAGTCGAGCAGCGTGACCGGCAGCACGCGGCGGACGTATTCGCCGCCGGCCAGTTCGCGCTGGTCCAGATACGCCAGCACCTCGGCGGCATCCGCCGCCGCCACCCGCCACGCCCAGCCGCGGCACGCCCCGCC
>CALBEG010000218.1 GCA_937927455.1 uncultured Elioraea sp.
CGCAAGGTCGATCAGGTCGAGCACCGCCACAATGACGGGCGCCTTGTGAGGAGCAGGGAAGGCAGCCGCAAAGCGCGCGAGTGCGACAAGGAACTGGGCGGCGAACAGCGCGAGCGTGACGACGAGGCCGAGGATGAAGGCGAGCAGAAGCCAACGGCTGCTGACGACGAGGCGGGCGGCGAGGTGCTCGAGCCGATCCATTGCTCCCGGCGGGCTCAGACGGGAAGCCCGTAGCGGGCGAGGTCGCGCGCCAGCGCCTCCGCCCCTACGAAGCGGATCGCGTTGAGCCCGACCGCCCGCGCCCCCTCCACGTTGCGCGGCGCATCGTCGATGAACAGGGTCCGCTGCGGCGCAAGACCGTACCGGGCGAGCGCATGGCGATAGATCGCGGGCTCAGGCTTCACCATGCCGATCCGCCCCGACACGACAATCCCGCGGAAGCGGGCGAGAAAAGGAAAGAGACGCTCCGCGTACGGCCAGGTTTCGGCCGACCAGTTCGTCAGCGCATAGAGCGGCACGCCGGCCTGGTCGAGCCGCTCGAGCAGCGCGACCGTGCCGGCGATCGCGCCGTTCAGCATCTCCGGCCAACGCGCGCGATAGGCGGCGATGAGCTCGGCCTTCTCAGGGTGCTGAGCGGAGAGTTCAGCAATGGCTTGCGCCCAGGGCCGCCCGCGATCTTGCTCCAGGTTCCACGCCGGCGTGCAGACCTCGGCGAGGAAGCGTTCCATCTCCGCCTCGTCCGCGAACAGCGTGCGGTAGAGGTGGCGCGGGTTCCAATCGATCAGCACGCCGCCCAGGTCGAAGATGATGGCGTCGATGACCACGGATGAATGATCGTCCATGCAAGGCACGGATCACGGTGCGACGCGCGCGTCAACTGAAGACAGCGTCCTCAGCCCGGCAGAGCCGCCACCGCCTGCCGGACACGATCGGCGATGGTCTGTGCATCGGCCGTCCCGGCTGTGAGTTCGGCAGTGGACAGCGGGGTGCCGAACACGACGCGCACGGGACGGGGTTTCGGCAGCCGCGCCGTGCGCGGCATCGCCTCGAAGGTGCCGATGATTCGGACGGGCACCACGGGTGCTGCCGTCGCGCGCACAAGCTCGCCGATGCCGGGCAGGAAACGCTGGATCGCGCCGTTGGGGCTCCGCCAAGCTTCCGGAAACCACACCAGGCACTCGCCGCGAGCAAGCGATTCCTTCGCATAGGCCAAGGTGGTGGCGGGGGCGCGCTCCTCGACCGGGAAAATCCGCGCCGCACGGGCGAGGAAGCGGCCGGCGCGCGTGCGGAAGAGCCGCGAAGCCTCACCGGACCAGCGCACGCGAGCGAGCGCTCGGCTTGGAAGGGCAGCAGCAAGGATCGCGGGGTCGAGGTCGGAGAGGTGGTTCGCCGCGACGATGACGGGGCCCTCGGGGAGGTGCGCGCGCCCCTCAGTGCGTAGCCGAAACAGTACTGCACAGAAGGCCTGGTTGATGATGGCGAGCGCGCGGCCTGCGAAACGATACGGCCAGGCCGGCGGGTCGAGCCAACTGAGGTCGGGGGCGGCAGGTTTCATCGGAGCAGCTGCGCCGACGCGGGCGGCGGCAAGGGCAAGGATGTCGCGCACCGTCGTCACTCCGGCCCAGTCCTCCTCGGTGAAGGCAAGCCCCAAGCGGCTTTCCGCCTCGAGCGAGATCTCCACCCAACCGAGGCTGTCGATGCCGAGATCGAGCTGGGGCGACTGCGCGGGTGCGACGAGGCGATCGGGAAAGCGCGCGCGCAGGAGCTCCCACATCGCCTTCGCCGCCGGGTCAGCAAGCAAGCGATGATCCTCTTCCGTCATCGTCGCTGAGGGCGCGCTGCGGCCAGCACGCGCAGCATCGTACAGCGCGGGCAGGCGAAAACGCTGGATCTTGCCAAGCCGTGTGCGCGGCAGCGCCTCGCGTGTGATGGCAAAACCAGCGAGTCTCTGCCACGAGGACAGCCCCTGCTGCGCGGAGGCGAGAGCCACGCGCACCGCGTCTTCGATGCGCGGCGAGCCGGAGGCGGCGATCCTCGCCTCGTCAGGCACGACGAGGGCAACAAGCTTGCCCTCGCGCTCCAGCACGGCGACCTCCTTGATCGCAGGGTCAGTACCGAGACGCTTCTCCAGCTCCTCGGGGAAGACGTTCTTGCCGCCGCCGAGCACGATCATTTCCTTCACGCGCCCGACGATGTGCACGGTGCCATCCGCGTCGATGAAACCCAAGTCGCCGGTGCGGAACCAACCATCGGCGGTGAAGGCCGCTTCGTTCGCCTCCCTGTCGTTCCGGTAGCCTGCGAACACCGAAGGGCCGCGACACTCGAGCTCGCCCACCCCGCTCTCGTCCGGCCTCGCCACCCGCACCTCCACACCGGGCAGCGGCCAGCCCTCGGAACCGATGCGCGCCTTGTCCTTGTGGTTGTTGGTGAGGATGGAGGCCGTCTCGGCGAGACCCCAGCCGGAAAGCACCTGCCAGCCCAGCGCCTCGAGCGGCCAGATGACGGAGGCTTCGAACGCCGCGCCGCCCGAGGCCATCAGCCACAGATCGGGCGCGAACTGCGCGTGGAGCGAACGGAACAGACGCCGCCCGACACGGATGCCGAAGCGACGCCGCAGCAGCATCGACAACGAAAAGAGGGCACGGAAGGCAACGCGCTTGATCATCGGCTGCGCACGCACACGCGCCATCAGCCCATCGAGCAGCGCGCCGTAGAGGCGGGGCACCGCTACCATCACCGTGCAGCGCCCTTCCTTCAGCGCGGCGACGAGATGCGGCCCCGTCACGCTCTCGGGGAACACCACTGTGGTGCCGATCAGGAAGGGGGTGAGGATGCCGACCGTCAGCGGATAGACGTGATGCAGCGGAAGCGGGAGCAGGGCGCGGTCGGCGTCCGTCACGATGCCTTGCGCGGCGAGCGCGCGCACGTTGTGCAGCACGTTGGCGTGGGTGAGGAAGAAGGTCTTCGGCCGCCCCGTGGTGCCGGAGGTGGCAACCAGCATCATCGGGTCATCTGCCGCGATGGGCGGCAGGGAAGACTTCGTGCCCGCTGCGACGTCTGACCAGTGGGCAAGGCCGCCCGCGCGATCGAGCGCGATCACGGTGAGATCGGGCGCCATCGCGCGCAAGCTGGGCACATGGGCCGAGGAGGCGAAAGCGAGTTTGGGCGCGATGTCGGTGACGAGGATGCGCGCTTCCTCCGTCGGAGTCAGATCATCGA
>CALBEG010000219.1 GCA_937927455.1 uncultured Elioraea sp.
ATCCTGCTCTGGGCTGCCCTCGTCGTCGCCGCGGGGCTCCTGCTTTACAAGGTGAAGCACGACGTGCGCGACCTCGAGGAGGAGCTTGCGGCCCTCAACCGCGCGATCGTGGAACGACGCGACCGCATCCATGTGCTGGAGGCGGAATGGTCCCTGCTCAACGAGCCGGAACGGCTGCGCGATCTCGCCTCCCGCCATCTCGCACTGGCACCGCTGCGCGCCGACCAACTCGCCCGCGCCTCTGAAGCTCTGCCTCGTCTTGCGCTCGCCCCGGCCCCTCCCGTCCCTGCCGCCGACCAGCCCGCCACGGTCGCGCAATCGGCGCCAGCAGCGGAGCTGCCCGCCGTAACGGCCGCGCGAGCGTCGCTGCCCCTGCCGCCGGCCTTCCCTGATCCGCCGCTGCGGAGCGCGACGACGCCGCCGCTGGCAGAGCGCCGCATGGCCGCCTCTTCCGCTCCGCCCACCCCGCTTCAGGCCCGTCCCCTCTCCGCACCAGAGGCTCCCGCACCGCGCCCCGCTTCCGGACCTCCCGCCGCCCCGGCGTCGCCCGCGACCGTGCCTGCCAACCCGGTCCGCGCCGCACCACCGCCAACACCGGCCGCGGTCACCCCCTCCGCTCCGGCCCCAGCCGCACAACGGCCCGCTCTCGCCTCCGCTCTCGGCACCCCGGCAGGCAGCCTGCCGCCGCCCGTCGCAGGACTGCCGCGGTGAACGGAACACAGCTTTCGCCCCGCCATGCCTTGCCGCCGGTGGCCGTCGACCGCGGCCGACCGCTGGTGCCCCTCCGTCACGACCGGCCGAAGCGGCACCCGCTCGAGGTCGCGCGCGCCCGCCTTGCCTTCGGCGCCGGTGCTTTCGCCCTGCTCTACCTCGCGCTTGCCGGCCGCCTGGTTGACGTCGCCACCGCGGAACCGGGCAAGATCCGCGCCCAAGCCGCGCCGACCGCGCTTGTTTCCCCCGAACCGCGTGTCGAGCGGGCGGCGATCGTCGATCGCCACGGCGTCGTGCTGGCGATGAGCCTTCCCTCGGCAGGGCTCTACGCCAATCCGCGCGAGATCATCGACCCTGAGGACACCGCGCGCCGGCTCGCCAGTGCGCTGCCGGGGCTCGATCCTGCCGCCCTGGCGCCGAGACTGGACGGCGAGCGCCAGTTCGTCTGGATCCGCCGCCACCTCAGCCCGCGCGAACAGCAGGCGGTGATCGCCCTCGGCCTGCCGGGGCTGCATTTCCAACGCGCCGAACGCCGCGTCTACCCGCAAGGTAGGGCAGCGGTGCACGTGCTCGGCGGCACCGATGTCGACGGAAACGGCATCGCCGGAGTTGAGAGATCCTTCGACCGGCGCTTGCGCGACAACCCGGCAGAGCCTCTGCGCCTGTCCATCGACGTGCGTGTGCAGCACGTTCTGCGCGAGGCAATCGCGCGTGCGATCGAGCGCTTCGACGCCACCGGTGGCGCCGGCGTGGTGCTCGACGTCACCTCCGGCGAGGTGCTGGCGATGGTCTCACTGCCAGACTACGACCCGGCCGAGGTCGCCACCGCGACGGAAGCAGAACGGTTCAACCGCATCACCGTCGGCGTCTACGAACCGGGCTCCACCTTCAAGCTTCTCACCACCGCCGCCGCCCTCGATCTCGGGACGGTGCCGATCTGGGGCGGCTACGACGCCTCGCGCCCGATCACCTACGGCCGCTTCACCATCAGCGACTTCCGCGGCAAGAACCGCTGGCTCACGGTGCCGGAGATCTTCGCCTACTCTTCCAACATCGGCACCGCGCGTATGGCGCTCGACATCGGCGTCGCCCGCCACCGCGCCTTCCTCGACCGGGTGGGTGTGCTGCGCCGGGTTCCGATTGAACTGCCCGAGACCGCGATGCCCCTCTTCCCGCACGGGTCGAACTGGCGCGAGATCAACACACTGACCATCTCCTACGGGCACGGTATTTCCGTCACCCCGCTGCACGTCGCGATGTCGGCCGCGGCGATGGTGAACGGCGGGCGGCTTGTTCGGCCCACCATCCTCGCCCGTGACGCAAGCGAGCCCCCGCCTTTGACGCCGCAAGTGATAAGGCCCGAGACCTCGGCCACGCTCAGGCGTCTGATGCGCTTGACGGTGACGGATGGGTCGGGCAAGGGCGCTGATGTCCCGGGCTATTTTGTCGGCGGCAAGACGGGCACGGCGCAGAAGGTCGGCCCCGGTGGGCGCTATCTCGCCAACGCGCGCATCAGCTCCTTCACCGGCATGTTCCCCGCCTACGACCCCCGCTACGTCGTCTACATCATGATCGACGAGCCGAAGCCCCGGCGCGATACGCATGGCTTCGCCACGGGCGGATGGGTGGCAGCCCCCGCTGCACGGGAGGTGATCGAGCGCATCGGCCCCCTGCTTGGCTACCTGCCGCAGCCGGAAACGCCGGTGATCCGCGAGGCATTGGCGATGCCCATGCAGCCGCCGCGCCCTGCCCGCCCCGCCGCGCGGACGGCAGAACCGAGCCGCGCCGGGCCCGCGACAGCGACACCGACCCCCCAGCCCTCCCGGCAAGCCGCTCTGGCTCAGGCCATGGCGGGTGCTGCGATAAGCCATGCGCCTCGTTGAGCTCATGCAACGCTCGGCCCTGCCCGCCA
>CALBEG010000220.1 GCA_937927455.1 uncultured Elioraea sp.
ACAAGGCGCTGGTCGACCCGCCGACCGAGACAGCGACGAGTTTCGGCCCGATGGCGCGCCAGGCGACAAGACGCCTGCCATCCTGCTCGGTTTCGACCTCGAAGGACCCGCCGTCAGCACCGGCGTGCCAGGCGCTGAGCAACGGGTCCGTGTCGGGGTCGAGTCTGACTTCACCTGCCGTCGGCGGCCGGCTCGCCAGCACCCAGCCTTCGCGGCTGATCCAGGCGACGCCGAAGTCAAGGAAGGGCGAGACAGCGGCGAAGGCCTTTTGCAGGTAGCTGGTTGGGATCAGCAGCACCGCAGCCCGCACCGCCCCCGGCCCCTGCAGCGGCACCACAATGCCGAACGCGAACCCCGCCTCGCCGGGGAGCGGATGCGGCGGGGTCACCGCCACAAACTCCTCCCCGAGGGTTGCAAACTCGGCCGGATCCACGGCCGGGAGGCGAAGCTCCTCAGCAAGCGACAGGGGCAGCGAGTGCACGACCACCCGCCCGGCCTCGTCGACCAGCGCGATCGCTTGGAGATGCGCGTGGCGGTCGGCAATCGTCGTCAACAGGCGCTTCAACCCAGCGTCGCGGCGAAGCTCCTGCTCACCCCGTCCGGCAACGATCTCGCCGATGCGCTGCCCGGCGTCGATGGTCGAGCTCACCACCGTGCGCGTGTGGTAGGCGGCGAGATCAAGCACCTCGGTCAGCCGCGCCCGTCCCTCGCTGACCGCGATCGCTTTCAGCCAAGCCGCACCGACCAGGATGGCGATCAGCGGGGCGAGCATCAGCCCGCCCAGCAGAAGCGCGATCCAGCGGTTCAGCCTCTGGGCGGAAAGCGACATGTCGGCGAGCGCGGCCTCAGGCGAGGCCGCGTCGAGACGACGCGGAAGTGCGGCCATGGCGGCTCCTGCAGCGGGTCGAGGAGGGAACGGGAGCGGTGCCGGCGGACAGGGCTCCGCCGGCTTTCGGAAACAATTCCTATCGCTTTTCCCGCCCGAGGTCGAGAAAAAACCGCTCTCCCACCCCTTCGGCGGCGTCAGACGCGCCGCGCCGCGACCAGGTAGTTCACCGAGAGATCCCTCGTCTCCCGCCACGCCCCGGACAGGGGATTCATCGCCATCCCGGCCGAGTCCACCACCGCGAACCCGGCCTGGCGCAGGTCTCCTGCCAGCTCCTCGGGGCGGACGAAGGCGCGCCAGTCATGCGTTCCCACGGGCAGGAGCCTGAGAAGATACTCGGCGCCCACCTTGGCGAATAGGAACGATTTCGCAGTCCGATTCAAGGTGGAGAGGAACAGCATGCCGCCCGGCCGGCAGAGCGCGGCAAGCGCGGCGAGGAAGGCCGCCCTGTCCGCCACATGCTCCACCACCTCAAGCGCGGTGATGGCGTCGAACCTGGCACCGTCGGCCACCAGCTCCTCCGGGGCGGCCACCCGATAGTCGATCACAAGCCCCGCCCGTTCGGCGTGCAGCCGGGCGGCGGCGATCGTCTCTGCGGCGGCGTCGATCGCCGTCACCTTCGCCCCCGCCCGGGCGAACGCCTCAGCGGCGATGCCAGCGCCGCAGCCGACATCGAGCAAGGGAAGCCCCTCGAGCGCGAACCCTGCCCTGCGCAGCCGGGCGAGGATCCAGCCCACCCGCAGCGGGTTCATCCGGTGCAGGGGCTTCATCGGGCCCTGCGGGTCCCACCAGCGGTCGGCGAGGGCGGCAAACTTCGCCGTCTCCGATGCCAGAACCGTGCCCGCCATGCCGCCACCCCCGGTTGCCGATGAACGCCCTGGCCGTTATGTGTCCATGCTTACGCCCCGCGCAACGCACCTCGCCGCACGCCAGCACCGATGGCCCGCATCGTGATGAAATTCGGCGGCACCTCCGTCGCCGATCTCAGCCGCATCCGCGCCGTCGCCCGGCGCGTGAAGCGCGAGGTGCTGGCCGGCCACGAAGTGGCGGTCGTCGTCTCAGCCATGGCAGGCGTGACCAACCAGCTCGTCGCGTGGTGCCAGGAGCTCTCGCCCCTGCACGATGCGCGCGAATACGACACGGTGGTGGCCACTGGCGAGCAGGTGACGACGGGCCTCACCGCCATCGCTCTGCAGGCGGAAGCCATCGATGCGCGGTCCTGGCAGGGCTGGCAAATCCCGATCCGCACCGACGATGCGCACGGCAAGGCGCGGATCGAAGCGATCGAAGCGGGCGAGCTCCGCCGACGGATGACACTCGGCCAGGTGCCGGTGGTGGCGGGGTTCCAGGGGATCGGGCCCGATCAGCGCATCACCACGCTGGGGCGCGGCGGCTCGGACCTCTCGGCCGTGGCGCTGGCCGCCGCGCTCGACGCCGACCGCTGCGACATCTTCACCGACGTCGATGGCGTCTACACCACCGACCCGCGCATCGTGCCCCGCGCGCGCAAGCTCGCCCGCATCTCCTACGAGGAAATGCTGGAGCTCGCCTCCGTCGGCGCGAAGGTGCTGCAGACTCGCTCGGTTGAGCTGGCGATGAAGCGAAGGGTGCGCCTCCAGGTGCTATCCTCCTTCGAGGACGTGCCGGGAACCCTCGTGGTCGATGAGGATGAGATCGTGGAAAAGGAACTGGTGAGCGGGGTCGCCTATTCGCGCGACGAGGCGAAACTCACGCTGCGCCGCGTGCCTGACCGGCCAGGCATCGCGGCCTCTGTGTTCGGGCCGCTCGCTCAGGCGAACATCAACGTCGACATGATCGTGCAGAACGTTTCCGCCGACGGGCTGACCGACCTCACCTTCACCGTGGGCCGCGCCGATCTCGCCCGCGCCCGCGCCGTGCTCGACGCCAACCGCGAGCGGATCGGCTTCGAAGATCTCGTGGTCGACCCCGCAGTGGCGAAGGTTTCGGTGGTCGGCATCGGCATGCGCAGTCACGCAGGGGTAGCCAACACCATGTTCCGCACGCTTGCCGAACGCGGTATCAATATTGAGGTCATCTCCACCTCCGAGATCAAAATCAGCGTTCTGATCCGCGAGGAGGCGACGGAGCTTGCCGTGCGCGCGCTCCACACAGCCTACGGGCTCGATCGGTCGCCGTCATGACCCGCGCCGAAGCCGAAGCCCGCCTCGCCGGCCTCTGGCGCCGCGGCACCGAGTTCCTGGGCTGCCGTTACGCTATCCTCGGCGGCGCGATGAGCTGGGTGAGCGAGCGCACCCTTGTCTCCGCCATCTCCAACGCCGGCGGTTTCGGCGTCATCGCCTGCGGGTCGATGTCGCCCGCCCTGCTCGATGCCGAAATCGCTGCCACCAGGGAACGAACGAGCTGCCCCTTCGGCGTCAACCTGATCACCATGCACCCCGAACTCGAGGCGCTGATCGGGGTCTGCCTTCACCACGGCGTGGGCCACATCGTGCTCGCCGGCGGCATCCCGCCCGCCGGCGCCATCCGCCGCATCAAAGACGCAGGCGCGAAGGTGATCTGCTTCGCGCCAGCGCTGGCGTTGGCGCGCAAGCTCGTGCGGTCGGGGGCGGATGCGCTCATCATCGAGGGCTCGGAGGCGGGGGGTCACATCGGGCCGGTGAGCCTCACGGTTCTCGCGCAGGAGATCCTGCCGCATTTGCAAGACGTTCCGGTGTTCGTCGCGGGCGGGCTCGGCCGCGGCGAAGCGATCCTCTCCTATCTTGAGATGGGGGCCTGTGGGGCGCAGCTCGGCACGCGCTTCGTTTGCGCGACCGAATCGATCGCCCATCCGCGCTTCAAGGAGGCCTTCATCCGGGCCGCCGCACGCGACGCCGTGCC
>CALBEG010000221.1 GCA_937927455.1 uncultured Elioraea sp.
GGTCTCGATCGGGCTGATCCGCGCCGTGACCGACCTCGTGCTCGGGCTCGGTTGGCCGCCGACCGCGATGATCCTCGCCATCGTCGTGTTCTATCTCCTGCTCGGCTGCGTGATGGAGACGCTGTCGATGATGATCGCGACGACGCCGATCATCGTGCCTGTGGTGAAGGCGCTCGGCTATTCCCCGATCTGGTGGGGCGTGGTGTTCGTGGTGCTGATCGAGGCGGCGCTGATCACGCCTCCCGTCGGACTCAACCTCTATGTCGTGCAGGCGGTGCGACGGTCGGGCCGCTTCGCCGACGTCGCGCTCGGCGCGCTTCCCTTCGTCGCCGCCATGCTCGCCCTGGTCCTGCTGCTTCTCGCCTTCCCCGGCCTCGCGCTCTGGCTTCCCTCGCTCCTCGCGCCCAGGCCATGATGCCACTCTGAACGAAAGGGAGACGACCGATGAAACACCTCGCTGCCGCAGTGGTTGCCGTTGCGCTCGCCGCACCCGCCTTCGCCCAGCAGGCCCCGCCCCTGCCGCGCACGGAGTTCAACGTGGTCGGCACCATCGGCACTTTATCGATGTACCAGAATATCGAGGTTCCGTTCTGGACCCGCACCATTCCCGAAGTCTCCGGCGGCGCGATCCGCGTCCAGCTCCGCCCCTTCACCGAACTCGGCTTCCGCGGGGCCGAGATCTTCCGCCTGGTCAGCCAGGGCACGCTGCCCTTCGCCTCGACGGTTCTGAACTACAATTCGGGCGAGGTGCCGATCAACGAGGCGGCCGATCTTGTCGGCCTCTTCGGTTCGGTCGAGGAACTGAAACGTGGGCTCGATGCGATCCGCGGCCCCTACGCGGAATTCCTGGAACAACGCCACGGCATCAAGCTTCTGGGCTTCGGCACCTACCAGGCGCAGCTGATCTACTGCCGCGACGGCTTCACCCAGATCAGCGACCTGAAGGGGCGCAAGATCCGCGCTTCGGGCGCCTCGCAGCAGGCCTTCGTGCAGTTCATCGGCGCCTCTCCCGTCAACATCGCCTTCGCGGAGGTGCAGCCGGCACTCGCCTCCGGCGTGGTCGATTGCGGCATCACCGGCGCGCTGTCCGGCTATCGCGCGCGCTGGCACGAGGCCGCGCGCTTCCTCTCGCCCTTGCCGGTCAACTTCGCCGTCGTCGGCCATCTCGCCAACCTGCGCTTCTGGAACGGGCTCGATTCGCGCGTGCGCGACCTTCTTGAGCGCGAGCTGCGCAAGATGGAGGAGGCGATCTTCGAACAGGCGAAGAGCGAAACCGCGATCGGCATTGCCTGCAACACCGGAACGGGGCCGTGCCCCGACGGCCAGCCGGCGGCGATGAAGCTCGTCCCGCTCACGCCGGGGGACGAAGCTCTGCGCAAGCGTGCGTTTGTGGAAGCGGTGCTGCCGGAGTTCGCGCGCCGTTGCGGCGGCGAGTGCATCCGCATCTGGAACGACACCATCGGCAGGCTCGTCGGCGTGACCGCACGTTGATCGCGAGGCGGGGTGGCCGACGGGACGGCGGGCGGGCGCCTCGTGCCCGAGGTGAAGGTGTTCGGCTGGCAGTCGCTGGAAACGTTCCTGATCGTCTATCCGGCGCTCTTTTCCATCGTGAACCCGATCGCTGGCGCCTTCATCTTCAACGAGGCGACGGCGGGGGCCGAGCGCGCGCTTTCCTCCCGGCTCGCCCGCCGGGTTGCGCTCTATGCGCTGATCGTGATGCTGGTCGCGACCTGGGCTGGCTCCGCCATCCTATCGCTCTTCGGCATCAGCCTCGCCGCGGTGCGCATTGCGGGCGGGCTTGTCCTGTCCCTCTGGGCGTTCAACCTCCTGTCGGCGCCGGAACAACGTGAGGAGCGCAAGCGCGACGAGGCGTCCGCGCGCGGGATCGGAGACGAGGCAGCGTTCTTTCCGCTCACCCTGCCTTTCACCACCGGGCCCGGCACCATCGCGGTCTGCATCGCCTTCGGTGCCACCCGACCGCGCGACCCCGCCCTGTTCGCCTCCTTCGCGCTTGGCACGACCCTCGCCTGCCTCGGGATGGCCGGCACCATCCTGCTCGCCTACAGCTACGCCCCGGTCATCGCCCGGCGCCTGGGCGCCACGGGAACGCGCGTCCTCACCCGGCTTGCCGCCTTCCTGCTGCTTGCTGTGGGCGTGCAGATCCTGATCAACGGCGTGACAGAGGTGCTCGCCCCTCTGGTCGCGGGGCGGGCCTGAGGGAAGAACGGGGCGGGGGGGTGACGGCGGCCGGGTTCCGTGGCCATCTCTTGCCCGTGATGGACTTCTCCGAGGACCAGATCCGGCGCTACGCCCGCCACATCCTGCTGCCTGAGATCGGCGGCATCGGCCAGGCGCGTCTGTTGGCTTCGCGCGTGCTCGTCGTCGGTGCGGGTGGCTTGGGGTCTCCCGCCCTGCTTTACCTCGCTGCCGCCGGGGTCGGCACGATCGGGCTGATCGACGACGACGTGGTCGATCTGTCCAACCTGCAGCGGCAAATCGCGCACGACACCGCGGCACTGGGCCGGCCGAAGGTGGAGAGTGCAGCAGAGCGCATCCGCGCCCTCAACCCTGACGTGACGGTCGAGCCGCACCGCGCGCGGCTTGATGCGACCAATGCGCTCGATCTCGTCTCCCGCTACGACCTGGTGCTCGACGGGTCGGACAATTTCGCCACCCGCTTCTTGGTGGCGGACGCCTGCCACCTCGCCGGCCGCACGCTCGTCTCGGCGGCTGTGCTGCGCTTCGAGGGCCAGCTTGCCACCTTCAAATCGCACCTCGGTCCGCCGCACCCGTGCTACCGCTGCCTTCACCCAACCCCCCCGCCGCCGGGACTTGTGCCGACCTGCGCCGAGGCCGGTGTGTTCGGTGCCGTCACTGGCGTGCTCGGTGCTCTGCAGGTGACGGAGGCGTTGAAGGAACTGGCAGGCATTGGGGAGGGTCTTTCCGGCCGCTTGATCCTGTGGGATGCGCTGAGCGCCTCCTTCCGCACCGTGCGGCTGCGGCGCGACCCCGCCTGCGCGCTGTGCGGCGAGAACCCCACCATCCGCGACCTTTCCGCCCACGCCACCGTTCCCGAACCCGCCTGTCCGGCATGAGCCTCTTTGATCTCCCCCTGCCTGCCCTGCCGCCCCAGACGGGGCCGGTGCCGATCGGGATCCTGCTGATCTCCGGCACCTATGAGCGCGCCCATTACGCGCTCGTGCTCGCCACCGCCGCCGCCTCGGTCGGCCGGCCGGTGATCCTGTTCGCCACCGGGGGCGGCTGCCGCGCCTTCCTCGGCCCCGCCGCCGACGGCACGCCGGGCTGGGCCGCGCTTGAGGCAACGGGCATTGGCGGGCCGAAGGGGGCGGTCGCCCGCGATGCCTGGCTGCGCGAGAAGGGCGTGGCGGGTTTCGCCGAACTCCTCGCTTCGGCGGGCGAGCTCGGCGTGCGGCTGATCGTCTGCGAGGCCGGGCTGAAGGCGGAAGGGCTGCGGGCGGAACAGCTCGACCCGGGGCTGAACGGAGAGGTCGCTGGCGTGGTGACCTTCCTTGCCGAGACCGAGGGCGGGCAAATCATCACGCTGTGACACGGCGCAGCGTTGCGTGGCAAAGGAACGCCGTGCTCCCGGTCCTGCTCGCCCTGATCGTGCTGTCACACCCAACGCAGGCAGAGACTGGGCGAACCGCCGCCCTACCCCTGCCTCCCCCCTGGCCGGCCGAGCGCGCCGCCCCCACCACGCCGCCTGCGGTGCCGCTGCCCCCAGCGCCACCCGCCTCCAGCCCGCCTCCGGCGTCGGCCGCTCCTCCCACCTTCACCCGCGGCCCTGTCACGGGGCTGCCGCTGCCGCGCTTCGCGAGCCTCGGGCGCTCCGAGATCAACCTCCGCGCCGGACCGGGTACGCGCTTTCCCATCGAATGGACCTACCAGAGAGCCGGCATCCCGGTGGAGATCCTGCACGAGTCCGACACCTGGCGGCGCGTGCGCGACTTGGACGGGGTCGAGGGCTGGGTGCAGCAGGCGCGGCTGTCTGGCAGGCGCACCTTCATCGTGCGCTCTGGCACGCACACCTTGCACCGCGACGCTTCGGAGCGTTCCGCCGCCGTGGCGCGAGTCGGGGCCGGGGTGGTCGGTCTGATCCGCCGCTGCGAAGCCTCCTCAGCCTGGTGCGAGGTCGAGGTGCAGGGGCGGCGTGGGTATCTGCCGCGGGCAGCGATGTGGGGGGTCTACCCGGGCGAGCAGGTGCGATGAGCGCTGGCTCAGAAGTGGAGGCGGCGCCTGTCGCCGTCCGATCGGGTGAGCTGCCCCTCGGCGAAGGCCGCCGCCCGTCCCGCCTGCACCGGGGGCGGCAGCTCCGCCAGGAGCGCAAGCACCTCGGCCTGGGGCTTGCTGAACACCGCCGGCGAAATGGCCGCTGCCGCGCCGGCACGATCCTCGCGCGCGAGCGCCCCGGCAGCGGAAACAAGCGCGCGGATCACCGCCTCGGGCGCGGCGTCTGCGCGCACGCCGAGAAGGCCGCGCAGCTCCTCGCGCCCCTGGCGCATCAGGATCTGCGTCAGAGGGTTGATACCGACGAAGCGAATCCCCTCCAGTTCCGCCGCGGCGAACTCGTACTGCGCCACCACCTGCGCGGCCAGAGCCGGCCTGCCCGCAAGGGCGCCTCGCGAGCGCAGGTAGTACGAGGTCGAGGCGACCGACGTGGCAACCGGGTCGGTGCTGATCGCGACCCCGAACAGATCGCCGTAGGCGAGGCCGCGGTCTGGAGGCGTGCCCGGCACCTGCGTGCAGGCGGCGGCACCGACCAGCACGGCAGCGAGGCTGGCGAGGCGAATGCGGCGATCCATGAGGCCCTCTAGCGTGTCGACAGTCACGACGTTGCGCCACCCGGGCTTCTTGTCCAGACCCCGCCCTGTCTTGGTCTTTGTGCTGGTGGGGCTGCTCTTTGGCTGTGCAACCGCGCCGCCTGCTCTGGAAGAGCCGCCCATCCTCTACCCGGCTTCAGCCCGCGAGCGCCTGGTGCGGATCGCGCTCGCCGAGTGGGAGGAGTGGGGACGGCAGTTCACCGACCACACGGGAACAATCGCCGGCGCCCCCGGCCCGCCTGCGCGCACCGAGGACGAAGAGCAGGCCTTTCCCGCGCTCGTCGCCTACTGGTCGGCGATTTCGGGGCGGGAGGCGATTGTCGCCCGCAATCGCGCCCGGCTGCGTGTCCTGCAAGCGGGTGGGGTGCCTGATGCCGCGCCATGGACGGACGTGCCCTGGAGTGCTGCCTTCCTGTCCTTTCTCCTGCGCTCCGCCGGGTACGATGCG
The DNA here is from genome assembly GCA_937927455.1 of uncultured Elioraea sp. Lineage (GTDB taxonomy): Bacteria > Pseudomonadota > Alphaproteobacteria > Acetobacterales > Acetobacteraceae > Elioraea. The sequence goes on from CALBEG010000221.1 coordinate 5,290, forward strand.
ACGGATGCGCCCTCGGCTGAGGCGCATTGGGTCATCGTCGACCACCTGATCGCGCGCGAGACCCGCTTTCCCGGCCGCGCCCCCTTCTCCCCGCACGCCCCTAACGCCCGCCCTGCACGCCTTGGCGACCTCCTGTGCGCGACCCGGGACGCCGCGCGCGGCCGCTACGCTCGCCCCGAGGATCGGGCCGCGGAGCTTGGCAGGCCGGTCCCGATGCACTGCGACGTCGTGGCCGGGGTGCGCGAGGGAGTTGTCGAGGCGATCGGCGGCAATCTCGGAGACGCGGTGCGCCTGATCCTGCTGCCGACGGGACCCGACGGGCGCCTCATCCCCGCCCCGGCCGATGCTCCGCCCACGCCCGCCTGGTTCGTGCTGTTTGAGAACCGCTCAGGCTATGTGCCTGCCATCGCAGGGCGCGACACGGTTCGGTGAGGCCCCCTTCGAATCCCCTCCTCCGGTCTCAGCTGCCCGTCATCCAGGGCCAGGGATCACGCCGTGCCACCGACCCAGCCTTTCCTGCCACGACGCGGCCTGCTCGCCGCCCTCGCTGCGCTGAGCCTTCCGCCGCGTCCCGCCAAACCCTCTCCCTACCGCATCGACGAACGCTTCGGCGCGATCAGCTTCTCCGTCTCCGTGCTCGGGCTCTTTTCCGTCAGCGGCCGCTTCCTGCGCTTCTTTGGCGACCTCACCCTCGACCCGCGGCGGCCTGAAGCGACCGCGATCGCCGTCACCGTGCCCACGGCGGACATCGACCTGCCGCTCGCCGAACAGCGTGACCTCATCCGCTCCGCGGCCTATTTCGACAGCGCCAACCACCCAATCGCGCGCTTCGTCAGCCAAGCCGTCTCCGTGCTGGCGCCGGACCGCTTCGTGATCGACGGGCTGCTCACCCTGCGCGGCGTGACCAACCCGGTTCGGCTGGAGGCACGGCTGACCGAACGCAGCCGCGACCCGCAACGCGGCATCGATGTCGCCGACGTGCTGGCCCAGGCGACGGTGAGCCGCTCCGCCTTCGGCATGGTGGCCGATCGGCTGTTGCTGTCCGATCGCGTGCGGATCGAGATCCGGGTGCGGATCGAGCTCCCCGATGGCAGCTGAGCCTCCAGCGACGTGGAGCCGGGCGCAGAGACGTCTGCACTGGATCATCGCCGCCCTCGTCTCCGTTACGGCACTCCTCGGGTTCGCCATGGTGGCGGTGCCGTTCGAGGCGCTGTTCGCGAAGTTCCTGCTCTACCAGGCGCACAAGAGCCTGGGCCTCGTCGTCTGCACCTGTGCCGCCGCCCAGATCACCCTGCACCTGACGCGAGGCCGCCCGCCGCCCGATCCCTCCCTGCCGACGCGTCACCAACGCGCGGCCGCCTTCGTGCACCGCCTGCTGTTCGCCCTGCTCCTCCTCGTCCCGGTCTCGGGATGGCTTGCCGCTTCGGCCGCGCCGGCGGCGATCCCCACGTTTCTGTTCGGTATTGTTCCTATACCGCACCTGCTGGCACCAGGCGAGGCGCTCTACGCCGTGCTTCGCCCCCTCCATCTCGCGCTGATCGCGGCGCTCGGCCTGCTGGTGCTGGGCCACGCGGCGGCTGCCCTGCTGCACCACCTCAGCGGCCGGCCGGTGCTCCGGCGCATGTGGCGAGGCTGAGGAAACCCTGAGCGCAAGATCCGAGGGCGTCGCTTGCAACCACTAGGACGAATGCCTCAGGCGGGCTAAACACCCAGGGTAGTGCTTGGCAGGACCATCGCGTGATCGACGGCGGAGAACCGAAGCAGGCGTTGGTCACAGGCGCGGAGTCACACGCCTTGCCCCTGGCGGCTCGCCCGTCGCTGATCGAACGCCTGCTCTCGACCCTGGGGTGGAAGACGGAAGGCTTGCTCGCGCGTCCCCGAGGGGGCGTCCGCACCCCGATTTCCCGCCTCCTTTCCAAGGACACCGACTCGCCGATGCCAAGGGGGGCACGTGTCCGCCGCCCGGCTGAGCGAATCGGGCGAGCCACCGAGCGCGGCGAGCGGACCGTGGTGTTTCCTGCCCCACTTGCGGTCGGTCTCGCCTTGCTTCCCTTGCTGCCCGGAGGCATGGCGAGTGCGATCGCGCGCGGCTTCCGTTTCACCGTCGATCCGCCGTGAGCGGCATGTGGCTCG